>DASSQB010000594.1:0-3719 GCA_035702725.1 Terriglobales bacterium
TCTGCCGGCCTGGGAAATGCCGCTTTATTTCCGCCACACCGATGGCGCTGCGCTCTGCCAGCGGTTCCGATTGCTGAACGGGACGGAAATTGCTTTGCAGCCGACCGAGCCGGAGCAGAAAACCAAACACGAAATGCTGGCTGCCTATGCTTCGCAGGGGGAAGTGCTGAAGCAGTTCAGCGCGGCCGCGGAGTGGTTCCGGCCGCAGGCTGCCTACGACTACTCGCAGCCGCCGCACACGGGGGTGCTCAACTACGAAGCCTGGGGCTGGCCCATGAAGGGCAGCGAAGTCAGCGCCGCCTTCGTCAATTTCCTGCAATCGGCGGAGCTTGCGTCCGCCTCGACCACATGAATCGGCTGCGCATTCTTTACATCGCTTATCCGCTGCTGCCGGTTACGGAGGCGAGTGCCGGCGGCGCCGAGCAGATGCTGCGCGTTACCGAACAGCAGATGGCACAGCGCGGCCATTGCACGGTAGTGGCCGCCTGCGATGGCTCCGAGGCCGCCGGCGAACTGCTGGCCACGGGCCCGCCGCCCACTCAGGTGGACTGCTTTCCCCAGCGCGATGCCGAGCACAATGGCCGCATTCTGCAGTTCCTGGCGCGCCGCCAGCGAACGCGCTCGCGCTTGCACCTGATTCACGATATGAGCGGCACCTTCTGGCCGCATGCTGCCGTGCTCGGCCTTCCCGTGCTGGCCACCCTGCACCTGCCGCGCGCCTTTTATCCTCCGCACATGTTTGAGAACATCCCCCCGAACGTCTCCTTTACCTGCGTTTCGGAAAGCCAGGCGCGTTCTTTTGCCGGCCTGCCGCGACTTATGGGCGTGGTGCGCAATGGTATCGAACTGGAGCGTTTTCCGCTAACCACGCGCAAGAATTCCTACTTGTTGTGGCTGGGCCGATTCTGCCAGGAAAAGGGCGCTCACCTGGCGATTCAGGCGGCAGCGAAGACTGGGCTGCCGCTCATTCTGGCCGGGCAGGTGTATCCCTTCAGCTATCACCAGCAATATTTCCAGCGCGAAATTGCGCCTCATTTGCAGGATGGGCTGCCACCGGTGCGCCTGGCGGAAGCTCCCACTCTGGCGCATAAGATCCGGCTGCTGAGTCACGCCCGCGCTCTGCTCGTGCCCAGCCTGGCCGACGAGACCAGTTCCCTGGTCGCCATGGAGGCAGCCGCCTCCGGCACTCCCGTAATCGCCTTTCGCCGCGGCGCTTTGCCGGAAGTGGTGCGCCAAGGCGTGACCGGATTTCTAGTGGATTCGGTGGATGAGATGGCGCACGCCGTGACGTACCTGAATGAAATCAGGCCAGCTGCCTGCCGCCATCACGCCGAGCAAGAGTTTTCCGCGGCTCGGATGGCGGAGGATTATGAGAGCTTGTATCGGCGAATGCTGGCAGAAAATGGTGCGCGACGCAATGCAGCATAACCAGCCGCTCACTATCCTGCGTAGCAGCATCAAACAGTAGGATTGGCAGCCGCGGTTTACCTGCCAGTCCGCGATTAAGTCGAGGCGCCAATCGCGTTCTGTGCTACCTTATGCCGCGATAAGGGCTGGGTCCGGCATCCGCTTTTCAGCGCACTGGGTTGCAGGAGGAGTGAAATGAAGCTCACGCCGCGCCTGTTCATCCTCATCTTTGCGTTCCTGGCGGTTCCTCTTTGGAGCACCACCACTACGCAGGAGTCGCCCGGCTTTACTGTGCGAGCGACCACTCATATGGTGCTGCTGGACGTGGAAGTGTTCGATCGCAAAGGCAACCCGCAGCGAGACCTTAAGTCGCAGGATCTGAGTGTCCTGGAAAACGGAAAACCGCAGGCCATTACCGTCTTCAACGCGCAGAACTTCCCGCTCCAGTCGGCTCGTGCCCTGCCCGCGCTGCCCGCCAACGTTTACACTAATCGCCCCGAGTATGGCATGCCCCCCGGTCCGCTCACGGTGATCCTGCTCGATGTCCTGAACACGCAGGCACAGGACCAAACCTATGCCCGCGGAAAGCTGTTGCAGTATGTTTCCACCCAGTTGCGGCCTGGGGAGCAGATTGCGGTATTCACTTTGGGCCGTTCCCTTAGCCTCCTGCAAGACTTCACCGACAATGCCCAACTGCTGTGTACCGCCATTGGGGGCTTTAATCCGCAGGTTAGTCCGGAACTGCAGGCTGATCAACTGGAGAAACTCCTGCCTCGCCCGCACGAGAGTGGAGGCACCAGTGAGCGCACTCGTGAGCGCCTGATGAACATGCTCAGCGGCCTGCGCGACTTCTACAGCCAGCAGGCACAGACCGAACTGGATTTCCGCATTATCAATACCATGGCCGCCTTTCGCGCTATCGCCCGCGCCGTCGCCGGCCATCCCGGACGCAAAAACCTGATCTGGGTTTCGGGTGGATTCCCGCTTACCGTTCGGCGGAGTGTGGTGCAGTACAAAGTCGACCTATCGGACCCCAACCGCCTGGAACGGCAGGACGAGATCGGTACCAGCTACTCCTTTGACAAAGAATTTCGCAGCACGACATCTCTTTTGGGCGAGGCCCAGGTCTCCATTTATCCGGTAGATGCCAGAGGCCTGGTAGGATCGCTGGTTTCTGAGAGTAGCGATCCCGGCACCGACCAGATGAGCCAAGTGCTCACCGGCGCTGAGTATGGTGCTGCCGTGGCGGAAAGCAACTCCCGTATTCTGGCTGACCAGGAAACCATGATGGATCTGGCAGAGCAGACCGGGGGGGGCGTGTTCAAAAACCGCAACGATATAGAACAGGCCGTTCCTCTTATTCTGGCCGATTCTTCCTTTTACTACGAGGTTGGTTACTACCCGGAGGATCGCCGTTGGAACGGCGCCTTCCGCAAGATCGAAGTGCGGGTGCGTCGTCCCGGTGTCAAGGTGCGCTATCGCCGGGGCTATTACGCGCTGGACAGTCTGAGCGCGAACCGCGCTCGCGACGGTGGCAGTTCCGACCTGGATGCCTATCTAGCTGCTGACTTGCCGCCTGCCACCATGGTTATTTTCGATACTCGCGTGATTCCGCCGCCCGTCGTGCATGGAGGTCAGGTGGCGGTGGACTTTCTCGTGGACATGCACACCTTAAACGCCGAACTGGATTCCCACCAAACCAGAAAATACCAGCTCGATTTTCATGTAGTTGCCTTTACTCCGCAGGGCAAGCTGGCCGGCCGCAAGGATGTGCACCTGATTGCCCCGGTCAAGGCCGACCATTACGCCGGTATGTTGCAGAACGGGTTGCCGTTCCACGCCGACTTGCCACTCCCGGCCGGCCAGTACCGCTTGCGACTGGCTGTGCGTGATGACAGAACTGGATTTCTGGGTACCACTGACTTGCCGTTGAAAGTGGATGCTGCCGCTAATCCCGGTGAGCGGCATCACAAATGACATCTCAGGTGAAGGGCTGCGGCTGCCCACCTTCCTCAGCAGATCGATTTCGCCGGAACTGAGCCTAAACCTCTAATTGCCCGCCCTGCTCATGCACTTGCACTCGCTGCGAATCAGGATGTTGCTCATGCCGCGGGAAGCGTCGCGGGCTTCCTGGACGGCGGTGTAGGGCCCGTGCCAGCGCGAGTGGGCTTCATCGCTGCCGCTGGGATGCCCGGTGCCATTGCGGCAGGCTCCGCAAGTGGAGCGGTGCAGCACCAGCTTGTGCGGTCCCGCCTGCCAGCTTTCATAGAGGAAAAATGTAAGGGGTTCCAACGGCGCTTGCACGGCAGGCG
>DASSQB010000595.1:0-5410 GCA_035702725.1 Terriglobales bacterium
GGTCGTCTATGAGAAGACCGAGAAGGTCTGAAAACCAAAAACCCACCACAGAGGCACAGAGACACGGAGAAAACCAATTGACGATTGATGTTTGAAGACTGACGATTAAAAAAACAGCACTCAGCCGTCAGCACTCAGCCAAAGAAAATGGCGGCGGAGGCACCCTGGTGCAGCAGTTGTCAACGTGCGTGGCTGAATGCTGATTGCTGAATACTGATTACTGGGTTTTCAATCGTCAATCGTCAATCGGAAATCGGAAATCCTCACTCGTCAATTCCACTGTGCCTCCATATCTCTGCGTGGCCTTTTACGGTACACTGCAGGGCTCCTGGGGAGATGCTGATGAGAACCCTTGCCCTCAATTGGGCAGCCCTGGCTTTATTTCTAATCGGAATCGCGGTGCCGCTGCCGCGGGGGCAACAATCCTCCATTTCAAACGCCTCTGAGGAGGATCGGCCTCTTACGGCTCTGCCTTATTCCCCCAGCCTGGACCCCACTTCCATGGACCGCTCGGTGGATCCGTGCACTGATCTTTACACCTACTCCTGCGGCGGTTGGATGAAGAAAAATCCCATCCCGGCGGACCAGGCCTCCTGGGCCGTCTACAGCAAGCTCTATCAGGACAACCAGCGCTTCCTGTGGGGCGTACTGCAGGATTTGTCGCAGCGCACCGCCGGCCGCAGCGCCGATCAGCAGAAACTTGGCGACTATTTTGCCGCCTGCATGGACACGGCGGCGGTGGAAAGGGCAGGCTTGGCCCCGCTGCAGCCCCGCCTGCAACGCATCGCGGCGTTGAAGTCCAAGAGTGAGATTCCCGCCTACCTAGGCAGCGAACATCTGCTCACACGCGTGTACGAGTACGGCCGCGGTCCCAGCGGCGCCTTGTTCCGCTTTACCTCCGACCAGGATCTGGGCAATTCCGATCAGGTGATTGCCTTTGCCCTGGCCGGCGGCCTGGGCCTTCCCGATCGCGATTACTACACCAAGGCGGATGCCAAGTCGCAGGAGCTCCGCAAGCAGTATGTGGCGCACGTAACCAAGATGTTGCAACTGGCCGGCTCGCCGGCCAATGCGGCACAGCGCGACGCCGCCACGGTTCTGCGCCTGGAAACGGACCTGGCCAAGGCCTCGCTTACCCGTGTCGAGCAGCGCGACCCCTACAAGCTCTACCATAAGATGACCAGCCGCCAATTGCAGGCGCTGACCCCGCATTTCGACTGGAGCGTCTACCTGCAGGCCATCGGCTATCCTCAGCTCAGCCAGTTCAATGTTACCGAGCCCGCTTTCTATGAGGAGGTGGACCGGGTCCTTGCCCAAACTCCGCTTAACGATCTGAAGACCTATTTTCGCTGGCAGTTGCTGCATAAGAACGCACCCTATCTCTCCTCTGCTCTCGTGCAGGAAGACTTCAACTTTTACTCCCGCACACTGCGCGGGGTGCAGCAGATGCCGGCGCGCTGGAAGCAGTGCGTGCGCCTCACCAACCGCGACCTCACCGATCCGCTGGGCAAGGAGTTTGTCGCCCGCACTTTCACCCCAGAGATGAAGCAGCGCACTTTGGAGATGACGCAGAGCATCGAGCAGGCCATGGAGGAGGAAATCAATGGGCTAACCTGGATGGGCCCGCCAACCAAGCAGCAGGCGCTGCTCAAGCTGCACAGCATTGTGAACAAAATCGGCTATCCCGACAAGTGGCGCGACTATAGCTCGGTGGCCATCAGCCACGACGATTTTCTGGGCAATGTATCGCAAGCCACGGTGTTCGAGTCCAGGCGTGAGCTGAACAAAATCGGCAAGCCGCCCAACCGCACCGAGTGGATGATGCCGACGCCCACCGTGGACGCCTACTACAGCGCGCAGATGAACGACATTAACTTCCCTGCCGGCGTGCTGCAGCCGCCGCTCTACGACCCCAAAATGGACGACGCGCCCAATTATGGCGATACCGGCTCCACCATCGGGCACGAACTGACACACGGCTTCGACGACGAGGGCAGCAAGTTCGATGCCCACGGTAACCTGCGCGACTGGTGGACGAAGCAGGACGAGGCGGAGTTCAACCGCCGCACCAGCTGCGTAGCCGACCAGTACGCCAAGTACACCATCGTGGACAACATCAAGATCAATAGCCGCCTGACCTTGGGCGAAGATGTGGCTGACCTGGGCGGCACCATCCTGGCCTACAACGCCTGGCAGGCCGCGACCAAGGGTCAGCAACTGGAGGATCGCGACGGTCTCACGCCCGAGCAGCGCTATTTTGTGGGCTTTGCGCAGTGGGATTGTTCCAACGAGCGCCCCGAGAACCTGCGCCTGCGAGCCATGACCGATGAGCACTCGCCGGCCCAGTACCGCATCAACGGCGTGATGGTGAACATGCCGCAATTCCAGGAGGCATTCCATTGCAAAGCGGACGCGCCTCTGGTGCGCAAAGACCGCTGCGTGGTGTGGTAGGGCGTCGGGTAGTTAGTAGCTGGTAGTTGGTTGTTGGTATTTCGTAATCGGTAGTTGAGGGCCAACTACCAGCTTCCAGCTACTACTTTCTCTTCAAAAACAAAGCGCAGCCGCGGAGACAAATCTCCGCGGCTACGCCCTGTTTTAGAAAATGAACCGCGCCAGCAGGTACACTGTATTATTCCCACCCGCGTTGCGTCCCACAGCATCGTAATTGTCGGCGGCGCCGTTGAAGCGCGTATAGCCGGTGTACTGCACTCCCAAGTCAAGGTTCTGGACTGGCCACACGGAAAAGTTCAGGCTGTAGCCGGTGCTTTGCGGGCTGCCCGTGGCGCTGCCTGTCACCGCCGCCTGGGGAAAAAGCAACGGGTCGCGTGTGCCGGTGGTGGTGAACCAACCGACAGCCGCAGAATAGCGGTTGCCGAAGTGATATTCCGCGTTGGTGTTGAAGGCGTTCAAATGGTGGTTGGCCAGCGTGGCTTCGCCAGCGGCCAGGCTCGCGACCAGATCTGAATTCTCCCGCACGTAGGTGCCGCGCCAGGAAAATACGTCCTTGCCGATGGTGCGGTCGTATTGAAAATCAACTCCGGCATCCGTGTAGGTATCTTCCAGGCCTGTGATTGCCCCGGGAGTAGAAGTCATGTGGATGCCGTAGGTGCCGATTTCAAAATTATTTTTCACTCCGTTCTGCTGCCAGGCCACGCGCCAGTAAGGAGCGACGCCGCGAATATTAAAACCGAAACCCTCTCCGGTCGTGGGGTAGGAACTGGCGGCAATGTGGGCAGAGCGGTAGAGCGTGCCGGCAGCATACAGATGCTGGTCCCACATGGTATAACCGCCCAAGCCGGCCACATCCTGCCCCAGGGCGCCTTGAATAATCGGAGCAGCGGTGGGAGTCGGCGCTACGTCGCTGGCAATGAATGGGTAACCCCAGGCTGGAGTGGAGTTCCACAGGTCCTCGACCGTGGGATTATTGTTCAGGGTCACACCCAGCACCCACTCCTTTCCGTTTAGTTTCTTCACCCGCGCATAGCGGATGTCGGTATTGTCCATGCTGAAGTGGTCGCCCTGCGTGTCGTACGTCACCTGCAGGAAGCTGCCGATGTGAGTGGACCAGGCGCCGGCCAGGAACAGCGAGATGTCCTGGGGAAACTCGGCGTTGCCGTTTTGCGTGCCCGGTTGCGGAGCTTTGGTGTTGGTGAATGATGTCTCCAGCCAGGCGGACAAAGGCAGAACAGTAAGCAGGTCCAATCCCGCGTGCCGCTTGTCCTGCTCGGCGGTAATGCTGCCGGTTTTCATCTTGTCTATGTAGCCGTACAGTTTGAACAGCCGTCCCGCAGGATTCAGTTCCGGCGGCGTGTAGTGGCAGCCGTTGCACGACAATCCCGTCTGCCGTGCATAACTGGGAACCGCCATTGCTCTGGGCGCCAGGAAAAAAGACAGGAACAGCGCAAACAGGCAAACTATGGTGCTCTTTCTCATCTACCTCTCCTTCTTTGCGAGTCACTAGGATGAATGACAAGACTGCTGATCGTGCAGCGGCGCATTCTGCGCTGCTCACCTGTGACGTAGTATGAAGGCTTGCGCCTCCCTATGCTGTTGACTAAAGCGAGACCTCGTGTCTCGCGTTTACAAAGGGGGGAGACCGTCTCAGGACGCACATCAGGCTGTAATTCGACCGCGGTCACGTGAGCTGGGATTGAGCGCAGGATGCTTGAACAAACCAATCCCGCCGCCGCGGCACGAAGCGCGGAGTGAGCAATCAACTTTCATTTTTTGGATTTCCCTGTGCCGCTGCCGTCTCTGTGTTGAAAAGAAGAAGGCGCGGAACTTGGGGCTCCGCGCCTTTCCGTCTACCAGGAGGAAAACCGGTCTTACTTGCCCAGGCTGAAATCAACCTTGGTGTTGCCCGCGATCTTGACCACCTGCGAGGCGGTCTTGCCATTGTGCCAAATGGTCGCCTTGTACTCTCCGTCGGGCACGTTCTGGATGAAGTAGTCGCCCAGGATCTGGTCCGTTTGCGCGTAATAGGGAGTGGGGCTCACGATGATGTAGGCCGACATCTCGGGGTGGATGTTGCACAGAATCGGCACTACCCCGGCATGGTCAAACTTGTAGGTGGCCTTCTGGCCGCTGGGGAAAGTGCCCAGGTTGTGCTTCAGCTTCTTGTCGCCCCCGATCGAGGACCAGTAGACGTTGTGCGCGCCGGCGTCGCCGTTGTCGAATTCCACCGTCGCTCCTACCGGAACCACCAGCACATTGGGGATGAACTTCATGCCTTGCTGGTTCATCTTGTAGACCTGGGTGGGAGCCGGCGCTGGCGCCGTGCCCTGCACCGGTTGCAGATAAACTACGGACTGTCCCTGCGCGCCCTTCACACTGCCGCTGAGCGTGCCGGCGCTGGCAACCAGGCTCAGCGCCAGGAAACTTACTATCGCGATAAGAAAATTCCTTGTCATGATTTCTGCCCTTTCCTTTATTTCAGCCCTTTCCTGAGCTGAAGCTTGGGGTTTCAATGCGGGTTCAGGATAAAAAACCCGTCACAAGGGGGATATGACTTAAATCACGGCCCCTTGTGATGGCGGTCACAAATGCGAACTGACTGTAAAACCCCAGCTTAGAACCGGCGCCGGCCTGTTGCTGGCGAAATCGGTAAGATCTTGCAGCTAAGCGGCTTGCCGGCCATGACTTCTATGGACATTGCAAAGGAGAGATGATAGTCTCATTTGGCCAATCCAAAGGAACGATAAAAACATCAATTCGCACCCAACGGACGAAAACGTGGACACAAAGAAATCGGAAGTCCTGCAGGGGACGCTGGACCTGATGATCCTGAAAACGCTGCAGGCGCTGGGGCCGCTGCACGGATTCGGGATTGCCCGGCGCATCGAGCAGGTGAGTGGCCACATTCTCCAGCTGAATGAGGGGACGGTATACACCTCGTTACTGCGGCTGCAAC
>DASSQB010000596.1:0-2322 GCA_035702725.1 Terriglobales bacterium
TATTGATTTCGGCTACCGCGCCATCCACGAGATGACCCAGGTAGGCCAGGCGATGACGAAGGCGTTCTATGGCGAGCGGCCGCAGCATTCGTATTTTGCGAGCTGCTCGAATGGCGGACGGCAGGCGCTGATAGAAGCGCAGCGCTACCCTGCCGATTACGACGGCATCATGGCGGGAGCTCCGGCTAACTTCTGGACCCACCTGCTGGCCAGCGCGCTGTTTGGCGCGCAGGCGACCACGCTGGATCCGGCCAGCTATATTCCAGCCGGCAAGCTGCCCGCCATCGCCGCGGCAGTGAATGCCGCTTGCGACGCGCAGGACGGCGTGACGGATGGAATATTGAATGATCCGCGGCAGTGCCACTTCGACCCGTCGAGCCTGGTTTGTCAGAGCGGGGATTCAGACAAATGTCTGACTTCGGCACAGGCGAACACGCTGCAGAAGCTGTACGAGGGGGCGCACGATTCGCAGGGGAAAGAGGTTTATCCCGGCCTCCTGCCCGGGGCTGAGCTGGGAGATGGCGGATGGAAAGCATGGATTACAGGTGAGGCGCCCGGCAAGAGCCTGGTGTTTGATTTCGGAAATGGGTACTTTGCCAACATGGTGTACGGCAAAGCAACCTGGGACTACAAAACGGCTAATTTTGACCAGGCGGTGAAGGCAGGGGACAGTAAGACCGCAAGCATCCTGAATGCCACTGACCCGAATCTGAAACGCTTTCAGGCAAGGGGCGGCAAGCTCATCATCTATCACGGCTGGGATGATCCGGCGATTTCGGCGCTCAACAGCATTAACTATTACCAGCAGGTGCTGGGCGCCATGGGTCAACCGGCAGTGGATTCGTTTGCGCGCCTGTACATGGTGCCGGGGATGCAGCACTGTTTCCAGGGGCCGGGAACGGATTCGTTCGGCCAACCGGGCACCACGGTGCCGAAGGACTCTGAGCACGACCTGCAGTTCGCGCTCGAGCAATGGGTGGAGAAGGGCGTGGCGCCGGGTGTAATCGTGGCTACCCGGCATGTAGACGATGACGCCGCCAAGGGTGTGCAGATGACGCGGCCTTTGTGCCCGTATCCGCAGGAGGCGAAGTACAAGGGGAGCGGCGATACGAACCAAGCGGAGAGCTTTGAGTGCGTGGCAGGTGCGAAGTGATCCCAGCGTGGCCCGACAGACTTCGCATTGCCCCACTCGTATTAGGAAAATGGAGCAAGGTGCGCGAGGCGGGGCAAAGGAGTAAGCTGAAACGAACTTTTGCCCGGCGGATAACTTCAGATGGCCATTGCTAACACCAGGACTTCCTCTGCAACCACGACAGGAGCGCCTCCATCCAGCTACGGCGGAGCGCTTTCGGTAGTGACGACCCTGTTCTTCATGTGGGGGTCGCTGACGGCGCTGAACGACGTGCTGATTCCCCACTTTCAGCATGTCTTCAACATCAAGCTGGCGGTCAGCATGCTGGTGCAGACAGCCTTCTTCTCCGCCTACTTCGTGTTCTCGATCCCCGGGGCCAAGGTAATTGACTGGCTGGGATACAAGAAGGCGATGGTGGTGGGCCTGCTGACCATGGGCGCGGGCGCTTTCCTGTTCGTACCGGCGGCCAAGGTGCCATCGTTCGGGCTGTTTCTGACCGCACTGATTGTGCTGGCGGCGGGAATAACCGTGCTGCAAGTGGCAGCAAATCCGTACGTGACGGTGCTGGGCAAACCGGAAACGGCCTCCAGCCGGCTGAACCTGACGCAGGCGTTCAATTCCCTGGGCACGGTGGTGGCGCCCTGGGTGGGCGCGCACCTGATCCTGACCGGCATTGCGGCCAATGCGAGCCCGGTGGAGCAGGCAGCGTCTGTCATCAAGCCCTACGTAGGGCTGGGCATCGCCCTGGTCGTGCTGGCTGTGCTGATCGGACTGGCCAAGCTGCCGGAGATCCAGTCGGCGGAGCACCACATTGGGGAGAAGGTCAACGATTCCATCTGGAAGCACCCCAACCTGATTTTCGGCGCGATTGCCATTTTTGTATATGTAGGGGCGGAGGTGGCGATTGGCAGCTCGATCGCGAATTACCTGGCGCTGGATAACATTGGGCACTTCATAAGCCAGGCCAGCGTGCCTTCCGCCGCCGCCCGCTACCAGCAGGCGCTGATAATGGCGGCCAAATACATTTCGCTCTACTGGTTGGGCGCGATGGTGGGACGGTTCATTGGGTCGGCGCTCCTGCAGAAGATCAAGACAGGAAGCCTGCTGGGGTTCTGCGCGATCATGGCCGCGCTGCTGGTGACGGTGTCCGTGCTCAGCAACGGCCATGTGGCGATGTGGGCGATCCTGCT
>DASSQB010000597.1:0-16261 GCA_035702725.1 Terriglobales bacterium
GGACACCATCGACTGGCTGGTCAAGAACGTACCCGAGAGCAACGGCAAGGTGGGGATCCTGGGCATCTCCTACGACGGCTTTCTGCCGCTGATGGCGCTGGTGAACCCGCACCCCGCGCTCAAAGTGGCGGTCCCCATGAATCCCATGGTGGACGGCTGGATGGGTGACGACTGGTTCCACTATGGCGCCTTCCGCCAGCAGAACCTGCCGTACATCTACGAGCAGGAGGGTACGCGCGACAACAAGGCCCTGTGGTGGTTCAGCCATCACGACGATTACGACGAATGGATGGCCGCGGTCTCGGCCGGGGAAATGGGCCGCCTTCATGGCCTGGAGCAGGTTGGCTTCTGGCGCAAGATTCTCCAGCACCCCAGCTACGATTCCTGGTGGCGCGACCAGGCTATGGACCGCATCCTCGGCGCCCAGCCGCTGAAAGTGCCAACCATGCTGGTGGACAGCCTCTGGGACCAGGAGGACATTTACGGCGCAACCGCGGTCTACAAGGCCATCAAGCCCAAGGATCAGAATAATGACATGGTCTACCTGGTCATGGGCCCGTGGCACCACGGCCAGGAAATTGAGGATGCCGGCTCCCTCGGCGTCCTGAAGTTCCACAGCGATACTGGCCTCTATTTCCAGCAGCACATCCTGCGGCCCTTCCTCGACCAGTATCTGAAGGACGGCGCGCCCAAGGCCGGCATCGCGCCAGTGATGGCTTATGAGACAGGAACTAACCACTGGGAACGCCTGCCCGCTTGGCCCGCCGGTTGTGCAAGCGGCTGCCAGATCAATCCGACGCCGCTGTACCTCGAGTCCGGAATGAAGCTCAGCTTCACTGCGCCGCAAGGTGGCTCCTCCTACGAGGAGTACGTTTCAGATCCCGCCAAACCGGTGCCCTTTCGTGCCCGCCCCATTCAGCCTGTCGGCTACACCGACGGCTTCACCTGGTCCGAATGGCTGGTGGATGACCAACGCGAACAATCTGGCCGGCCGGACGTTTTGACCTTCAGTTCCGATGTGCTCACCGAGCCGGTGAAAATCAGCGGCCAGCCTGTCGCCAACCTCGTCGCCTCTACAACTGGCACCGATTCCGACTGGGTAGTCAAACTGATTGACGTGTATCCCGACCAGGTAGCAGACCAGCCCGAATTGGGCGGCTACCAGCTCATGATTGCCGCCGACATCTTTCGCGGCCGCTATCGCGAGAGCTTCTCAGTTCCCAAGGCAATCACCCCCGACAAACCTCTGCTCTATCGTTTCGCTTTGCCCACTGCCAATCACGTTTTCCTGCCCGGCCACCGCATCATGGTGCAGATACAGTCGAGCTGGTTTCCGCTCTACGACCGCAACCCGCAGACTTTCGTCCCCAACATTTTTTGGGCGAAACCAGGGGATTACCGCAAGGCTACACAGCGCGTGTACCACCAGCCGGGCACGGCGAGCTTTGTGGAGCTGCCGCTGGTGAAGACCGGCAGTTAGTAGCTGGTAGCTGGTAGCTGGTTCGCCGATCGGTATCGGCTCGCGCAGATATCGGTGTGGGGACGGGCGCCTCGCCCGTCCTGGCGAGCGAAACTCGCCTCTATCGTCGCGGTCGGACTGACTCCTGACTTCCAACTCCTGACTCCTGACTACAGTTCTGCTCAGCAGCCCTGAAATTTAACCCAAATCTGCGCAAACCGGTCCAGCGCTATGCGCATCATAATCGTGGTCAAGCCCGACACGCCGAGTTTGTGTGGGCGCGGCCCGTGCTGTCGCGCGAAGGAGGTAGCATGCTCGCCAAATGCGCGAATCCCGCTTGCACTGCTCCCTTCCTCTATCTGCGTGAGGGGAAGCTGTACCAGATAGAAACGCAAGGTGAGAGTCCCTCGGGAAACCGAGAGCAAAACCAGCGAGTGACAATGAATGGCGACCGCAAGCCCGCCCGCCGCCTGGAATTTTTCTGGCTGTGCGGCCGCTGCGCGCGGAATATGACTTTGTCCTTCGACCGCGGACGCGGCGTCGTCGTAGTACCCACCCGCACGCAAGGAGCAGTCGCTACCTAGACCTGGTTCATCAAGCATTCCGCCGACTCGCGCTTATATTGGCCGGTCTGTAAGTACTCTTAGTGGGACGTCTGACCGCCTGTTTATTCCCCCTTTTTTATTCCCTGGAACCTGCGACGGTGCTCCGCACTGCCCTCGAGTCATCGACCAGGGCACGTCCTGCCATGCGATCTCACCAGCAGACGAGCCCCAAGTCGAATGACGTGCTGATGTCGCCGTGGTTCAGCTTCTTAAGCGTAAGTTAAGACAAACGATGTTAGAGTGTACGAATTTGTTCGGCGCCAATCCGACACCAAATTCCCAATGTGGCTGAGATCAATTGTTGTTCGATTCCCGGCATTGCTACTGTTGCCATTTGTTTTTATCCATTCTGCTCAGGCTTCTGCACAAGTGCTGGGAGGATCGCTGCGCGGCGTGGCATCAGCCAGCAGCGGCGCGCCTCTGCCAGGCGTTCGCGTACGCTTGGAGATGTTGAATAAATCGGTTGTAAGGAACGTGATCACCGATGCTCGAGGTTACTACAAGCTCGTTGAACTACCGGCCGGAGCCTACGACCTGACCGTTTCTGATGCCGGGTTCATCACCCAACTGTGGACCGGAGTGACGATCGTGAGCGGTGCCGAGCGTGTTCTCAATTTTGTCATGCGCGTCGGCAATCCAGAGCAGATCGTAAAAATAGCGATGCCGGTTACGGGGTTGAGCCAGAGCGTCACAACCAGCGGTAATGTGGACGCCTCAACCGTTCGCAACACTCCGCTCAATGGCCGCGACTGGACGCAACTTGCAACCCTGCAGGCCGGCGTCACGGGTGTGCAGGCGGGGAATGCCAACGGGACTGGGAACGCTGACCGTGGATTCGGAGCGGCGGTGAGTGTTTCTGGAGCACGTCCCGATCAGAACAGTTATCGTCTGGATGGCATCAGCATTAATGACTATTCCAACGGAGCCCCAGGCAGTGTGCTGGGCGACAACCTGGGAGTGGACGCCGTAGAGCAGGTCTCCGTCCTGGGCAACAACTATCCTGCGGAGTACGGCCGGACCTCGGGAGGCGTGATCAACGCCGTGACCCGCTCCGGGGCGAACGCATTTCACGGCGACCTGTACGAGTTTCTGCGCAACAGCGCTCTGGATGCCCGCAACTATTTTGATAGCCGCATTCCCCCTTTCAAGCGCAATCAGTTCGGTGGTTCTGCGGGAGGAGCTCTGCAGAAAGACCGCACCTTCATCTTTGGCGATTACGAAGGGCTGCGTCAGTCGCTAGGCATAACCACCGTAGATACGGTGCCATCCGCCGCAGCCCGCAAGGGACAACTTTCTACCGGTGCGGTGGCGGTGGACCCAGCGGTTGCGCGGTTTCTCGCCGCTTTCTATCCCTTGCCGAATGGGCCGCTGCTGGCAGGCGGCGACACCGGAATCTTTACCTTTGCTGGGCAGCAGGTAACTAACGAGGATTACTTCACAGTAAGAGTGGATCGGAAGCTTTCAGAAAAGGACACTTTCTCCGGCACTTACATGCGGGACAGCTCGAAGACGGTACAGCCGGATAATTTTGATGAGCTGCGTTCCAATATCGTCTCCGGCCGTCAGGTAGTCGCCCTTCATGCCCAGCACACATTCAGCCCCACACTGCTGAATGCGGCGCGCCTCGGCTTCACCCGTGCCGTAGGGATTGTCGGGGGAGTGTCCCAGGTGCTGAACCCCCTCATGCTTGACACCTCCTACGGCTTTCAGCCCGGCGGCCGAGCTGGAGGGGTGCAGGCTGTGCCAGGAATCACCGATTTTAACGGTGCGCCAACGACACAAGGGCCCCTCCCGTCCAGCAGGTTTCTTTTCTGGAATTCTTTCCAGGGTGGTGACGACCTTTCGCTCACCCGCGGAATACACGTCATGAGATTTGGCGGAGTGATCGAGCGAATGCAGGACAACGAGTTGACCTTCGGCAACGCGAACGGTGTTTTCCGCTATGACTCCCTGCCAAATTTTCTGACCAACCGCCCACTCGTGTTTCAGGGAATGGCTACTCGCGTGGTTCCGGACGTGGGCTTGCGCGAGACGCTTGTCGCCGGCTATGCCCAGGATGATATCCGCTTGCAGAAGAACCTGACCGTTAATGCCGGTCTGCGTTACGAAATGGTGACTGTGCCCACCGAGGCGCACAACCGCATGTCCAACTTACGCAATCTTACGGATGCTCAGCCGCATGTGGGCGCGCCTTTTTTCCTGAATCCCACCCTGCGCAACTTCGAGCCGCGCCTGGGCTTCGGATGGAATCCACGCGCTGGCAAGACAATCGTTCGTGGTGGATTCGGGTTTTTCGACGTGCTGCCTCTGCCCTACGAATTCAATCTCTCGTTCCAGCGCGCGGTGCCGTTCGTGCAGTCCATATATGCAAGCTCCGTTCCTCCCGGCTCTTTTCCCACCGGAGCTTTTCAGCAATTCAGTTCCACATCAACTTCCGCGCTCGCCACATACGTTCAGCACAATCCCAAACGCAATTACGTGATGCAATGGAATCTGGGCCTGGCACGAGAGCTCTCGCCTACGCTTTCGCTTACGCTCGGCTATGTAGGATCGCGGGGTGTTCATCAGCCCTATCGGGTGGACAACATTGACATGGTGCTGCCAACGCTCACCCCGAGTGGGTACGTGTTTCCTCCTGTATCCACGAGCCGGAAGTTGAATCCCAATTTTGGCCGCATTGACGCCACCTTATGGCAGGCAAACTCGTTTTATGACGCGCTGCAGGCGGATATCGCCAAGCGCGTGAGCCACGGCGTCGAGTTTCATGGCGCCTACACCTGGGGCAAGAGCATTGATACGCTTTCGGCCACCGAAGCCGACGATGCCTTTCCCAATGGACTTTTCAATCAGCTGTTCTTTGACCAACGCACTTCCCGGGGACTCTCAGACTTCAACGTCGCCCAAAGCTTTGTCCTAAGTTTGACCTGGGAAATGCCGGGCCCGGCTTGGAATGCCAAGCTAGCAAAAGGGGCGCTTACGGGCTGGCAGATAGGCGGCCTTTACAAGGCCAGTAGCGGCCAACCCTTCACACCCATTCTTGGCGGTGACCCTGTGGGTATGAAACTGGACGAAACCAGCGAGCCGCCCGACCGGCTAACTGGGCCGGGATGCGGCACTCTTACGAACCCCGGAGATCCAAGCCATTACATTAAAACGCAATGTCTTGCCTTTCCTGTGCCCGGCAATCGCTGGGGAAACCTGGGCCGCAACTCTCTGATTGGGCCAGGGGTGTCCAAGCTGGACTTCTCCGTTTTCAAGAACAACCATGTCCGGCTCCTGTCAGAGAATGTAAACGTCCAATTCCGGGCAGAATTCTTCAATGTTCTTAATCACACCAATTTCGCCTCTCCGACCAACAATCTTACCGTCTTCGACCAAAGCAGGCAGCCGGTTGCAAGTGCGGGACTGATTACATCCACTCAAACCACATCCCGCCAGATTCAGCTCGCTCTGAAGGTTATCTGGTAAGAATCGTTTGCGAAGCGATGGACATCGGGCTGCGTAGCTGAAAGGTGATGAAGGTTTTATCTTATCGAACAGAAGGGATTTGCTGCTTCGCCCTTTGGCCCAAAGAAGCGTACTGGCCGGTCAGTGAGTACCAGCGCACTCTGAGCGTTTCCGCTCCCATGTGCAAGCCGTCTTTAACGTAGCTGATTTTACTGCGATTGTCGTGCGCCCATTCCACGGCAATTTCGCGCACCGGGAGCCCGAACTTGCGCGCCAGGAAGAGCAGTTCGGGATCGAACCCCCAGCGCTCAATCTTCTGCCGGGGAAACAAGGTTTGCGCGGCTCGAGCCGTGAATGCCTTGAACCCGCACTGCGTGTCCTTGAAGCCCAGGCCCAGCAGCAGCCGCAAATGCAGGTTAAACACCCTCCCGAAAAGCTGCCGGTAAAAGGGTTGGCGTTCGGTTTGCAGCTCTCTCCGCAGCCAGCGTGAGCCTATGGCTACCTCGGCGCCCTCAGCCAGGGCGGCAAAAAGTTTGGTCGCTTCCTGAATGGGGGAAGACAAATCAGCATCACTGAACAGCAGCAGATCGCCGCCGGCGTTCAGCATGCCGTGGCGGACACTGTATCCCTTGCCTCGATTGCCGGGGTTCTGCAGCAGGCGAACCGCCGGGTGCCGTTCCGCGTAACTGCGCACGATGGCTGCCGTGTCGTCGCGCGAGCCGTCGTCCACCACAATGACTTCCGCATTCCAGCCCTGCTGCCCGATGTAGCCCAGCACTTTATCCAGGGTGACGGTGATGCGCTGGCCCTCGTTGTAGGCGGGAATGATGATGCTGTACTTCGGTTGGTTGCTCAAAGTGGTTGCCATGCGGGTCGCCAGAACAGTTCCCACCCCAACTTCGATGGTACTGCGCCGCTGGCGATCGCGAAAGCCGAGCTTCGCCATGCATGCATAGATGTCGGGAATGGCGCGAGTGCTGCCGGAATTTACGCTACTTGCGCCTGCGCCGTGAGCATAGCAAGGAATTCGTCCACCAGATCGCCATCCCACAATCCCGCCTTGGCTTCCTCCCGCATGGTCCTGGCCGCCTCTTCGTGGTTGAGGGCGGGCTTATAGGGCCGGGCGGTACGCAGCGCATCGTAGACGTCCACCACTTGGAGAATGCGGGAAAGAATGGGGATCTGACGTCCAGCCAGGCCATCGGGATAGCCGGTGCCGTTCCAGTGTTCGTGGTGGTGGCGGATGATCGGCAGCACCAGGCGCAGCGACTTCAACGGCTTGCAGATATTCTCCCCCGTAATGGGGTGTCTTTTCATGACTTCCCATTCTTCGGGAGAAAGGTTGGCGCCTTTTTTCAGGATTTCGTCGGGAACCTTAATCTTGCCCAGATCGTGGAGGAAGCCGCCGCGGCGCAGGGCTACGATGGAAGGATCATCCAATCCCATTCGCCGTCCCAGGTCGCCAGCATATTGGGCCAGTCGCTCGCAATGTCCCTCGGTATAAGGGTCGCGCGCCTCCACGCTCCGCCCCAAGGTGCACAACACCGCCTCCGCGTTTTCCAGTTCGTCGGTGAATTCCTTCAGCTTGAGC
The DNA here is from genome assembly GCA_035702725.1 of Terriglobales bacterium. Taxonomy (GTDB): domain Bacteria; phylum Acidobacteriota; class Terriglobia; order Terriglobales; family Acidobacteriaceae; genus JAICWP01. The sequence goes on from DASSQB010000597.1 coordinate 7,103, forward strand.
AGCGACTTCACCCGGGCAAACAGCTCTTCCGGGAAGATGGGCTTGTTGAGGAAGTCGTCGGCCCCGGCCTCGATGCCTCGAACCTTGTCCTCGCGGTCGGTCAAACCGGTGATCATCACCACCGGGATGAGGCGGGTAGCCGGGTCGTCTTTCAACTCGCGGCACAGCTCATAGCCTGACTTGCCCGGCATCACCACATCCAGCAGGATCAGATCGGGATGATGCTGGCGAATCTTCTGCTCCGCCTGTTCTACTTGCAGGGCAACCACCACCTCGTAGTTTCTGGTGGTTAGTAACTCTCTCATTAATAAGGCGTTATCTGGGTTGTCGTCAACCACCAGGATGGTGGTCACCCGCCGGGGGAGTAATTCAGGCATTTCCCGTTGGGAAGAGGAGAGCAGCAGATTGGTTGCATCCAGGGGAGGGGAGAACCTCATAACCGTGGAACCTGCCAACCCAGCATTGTAAGGCCAACCGGGTGCGCCTGCCAAACGCCATGAAACGCAGCCAGGTGCTTGCTTCGATACCCTTCCCGGAATAGGCTGAGCCGATGGGCCGAGTACCTCACTGCGTCTGTGTTCTGCTATTGGCGACAGCGCCCGGCTTTGCCCGGCAGCACCAGATCACCTGGGGTAAGTGGCTGCCCGTTAAGTGGTTTGTGGGTCCTACCGACGACAAAGTGCAGCCCATGAATGTGCGCGCCCTGTATGTGGACGGCCAGGTGAAGGACTTCACGCTCGGCCAGCCCTATGACATCACCGACCAGCTCTTCGTGGTGCGGCGCGCCTACCGACTGAATGACCAGCTTCCCCAGGATGCCAACAAGGTTCCGCACTGGAAGTGGCAGCGTGGCGGCTGGCTGGTGGTGGACCGCAGCAGCGGCCGCGTTTCTGAGCCTAAGCTGCCCGAATTTGACCCTTTCTACTCAGTAGCCGGCTGGTACCGCGATTACGTAGCCTATTGCGGGATTTCTGACGACGGGGAAAAGGTTTACGCCGTGGTGGCCCAACTCGGCCTCAAAAAGCCCATCGTCCGTCGGGACTTAGGGGCGGCCGCCAACTCCGACACGCCGGACTCCGAATGCCCGGCCCCAACCTGGCAGCGTAACCCCGCGCGGGTAAGTTTTCAGCCCCGCAGCGGCAAGCCCGTGAGCTTCACCATTCGCGGCCACTCCGCCGGCATTTCCGGCGAGCAATAAACCGTCCAACTCGGGTTCCACTCAAACGTGACGCCGGTAACAAACGCCTCCTGCTTGCCCTTGAAACCATGGGTTTCACCGTGCACTCTCTTGGGAAGCGCCTTGCAGTTGGACGCCAGTTATGAGGGCTTACGAATTCTACGTTGTCGCAGCGTGCGCGCTCCTTGTTGCCTTTGTTGCCTTGCGGCAACTCGCGCACGCGTGGCGGACAAAATCTGCAGAGTGGTTGACGCTCGTTTTATTGCTGGCCACGACGTCCATGCTAACGTTTGCCGCGGTTGAGGTGAACAAGTGGTCCGGGCACAGCGCCTTATCCGCGATGGATACCACTTCTGTCCACGCCACTTTTCTCGAGGTCGCCGCCGAGGGACCGCAACGGCAGCTGGTGTTTCGCTATCGTGTGCAAAATACAGCCCACTCCGCCTTCGTTCTCAACAGCACGGCGTGCTCTATGGTGAGTTTCCGCTTCCAGCCCGGCGCAAAGTACGATCCGGCCTCTACCCTGCTGGAAAAAGACACCGCCGCCCATCAGCGTTACACCGGGCTGGTGCGGCTCACGGGCCAGGGCCTGGAGCTGCGTCCCTGCCCGTTAGTCCTGAAGCCCGGGCAAAGTGAGAATGTGGCGATCGCTATTCCTTATGCTTATCCAGGCAGTTTCGGCAGCCCTAAGGAAGCCAACCTGCGAACCTACGTTGACGCCACCATGCGGAACGTAGACGGATTCGGCGCCGCCGACTCGCGCGGAAGTCGCGGCATCGTGTTTCCCAAAGGATGGTAAATGCGACGGAAGTCCAGGTCATCACCTTCTCCCTTCCTGCTCAACGAAGGTCTTTAGCCTGCCCAACGCCTCGTCCCATTGCCGTGAGACAAGATCGAGGTATTCCTTGATATTTTCAAGGGGCCGAGGATTGAACTCGAAGCGGCTCTCGCGGCCGGCGCGAACACTGTGTACGATTCCGGCACTTTCCAACACGCGCAGATGCTTGGTAATCCCCTGGCGGGTCAGACGGGAACCCCTGGTCAGCTGAGAAATCGAGCGTGGCTGTCCGGCACAGAGCTTGGCCAGCAGCGCCAGGCGTGTTTCGTCCCCCAGTGCGGCAAATACCAGCGCCTGTACCGGCGGCCGGGCTCCAATTCGGCTACGGCTTCTTTGCGACATAGCTCTCTACGTTCTTTATTTGCTCCGCCCAGCCGCCCTCGTTCATGCGGAACGCCTCCAGGCGGCGGTGACTGGGGATCGTGTCGAATCCGGACTCGGTCAGCGTAAGCAGGGTGCCATTCGCGGTCTTCTCCAGCCTGAATTCGACCAACGTGGGCGTTTCCTTCGAATAATCCACATTGGGGTCCACGGCGTAAGGGTGCCAGGTGAAGGAAAACAGTCGTTCCGGCTCGATTTTTTGCACCACCGCTTCCCATTTGACGTGTTCGTAGCCGGGATAAGTGATGTGCCCACGCGAGACCTGCCCGGCCACGAATGGACCCTCCAGCTTCACCCGAAACCACTCGCCAAATTCGCGGTAGTCGGTGAGCGCGCGCCACACCCGCGCTACCGGCGCCTTGAGTTCAATACGCTTCTCAATGCGATTCTCCACTTGACGCAACCTCCAGGTTGCATATTAACGAGAAGACAAGATAAATGCAACCTTATGGTTGCTCATTTGCATGGTCTGCAGGTGATCGGATTGGGAGCCCACACTGCAGACTCCGGGGCACGAGCGGCGCCATACCTCGTGCCGCTCGCACGCCAGCAGGTTGATAGGGGTGAAGCGCTAATTACTTGTAGGTGGCGTTGGTGCGCGCCAGATCGTCGCGGTGCGCGCTGAAGTCCACCATGGAACCGAACGCCGGGCCGCTTAAGGGGTTCGACTTGATGGCCTGGTCCAGCGCCGCATTCACCTTGTCCAGGGCTTCGGCGCTCGACGCGATGTAAAAAACGTAAAACATACTGGGAGATTCCGTGTGAACAGCCTGAGTGTCAACTTCGTACTCATGCAGCGTGCCGTCAGCCAGCAACTTCTCAAAAAGAGGCACGAGAAAGCTCTTGCTGATCGTATCCACGGCGTTATCCGCAGCATCCGGCTTTAATTGGTAGGTGGACCCGTGAGTGTACGCGCCCTTCCAGGATCCGGAATGCCAGTTGTAATAACGGCTGACATAGATGCTGTCGAAGTGTTTGGTGGCGCTGGCCAGAACGGACGCGGTGGCCCCTCCGTTTTTGTAGAACTGGTCCAGGACGTTGAGCACTCCAGCCATGGACGTCGCCGACCACCAATTGTCGTGCGTCGTGCCATCGGACTGGTGAACCAGGGCTACGTCATCGCCATATCCCACAATGGTCCCGGTAGCCACAGCCTTTTGCAGCGTTGCCGTGTCGGCCGCCATATTCTTTTCCATGTCTCCCCACTGTGCGCGGGGAATACTCCAGTCCGCCACGTAGGTGTACATCGGGGTCTTTTCCTTGACCTCGGACGTCTGCGCGCGTGCTGGTCCGGTCAATAAAACAGCCAGCGCGACTGTAAACACCCCCGCAAGGACTCTCCGCAAGTGTTTGTCCATAGTTTTGTTTCCTTTGCGACGATAGTTAGCCCAGGGCTGGGACTGCCTCCCCGGGCGCCGGTAGTGTACACATCGCCGAGAAAATGTCATCTACGAAAGTCATAATCACGGTAGATTTCTCCCTAAAAATGCCACGCACCCTGGCTCGCATATGCTGAGGCAGGACCTTCTGGTGGCAGCCGGTTGGAAGGACTAGGCCGTCGCCCGGGCGTGCTCGTAGGCGTGGGCCAGACGCAGAATGGCTCCTTCGTCGAAGTGCTTGCCCAGCACCTGCAGGCCGATGGGCAACCCTTGCCGGGTTTCTCCGCAAGGCACGGAAATGCCGGGAATGCCCACCAGGTCGGCTACCACGGTAAAGATATCGGCCAGGTACATGGCCAGGGGATCGTCCACCTTCTCGCCCAATTTGAAGGCGGCGGTGGGGCTGGTGGGAGTAATAATCGCGTCTACCTTCTCAAAGGCCTGCTCGAAGTCGCGTGCCAGCAGGGCGCGCGCCTTCTGCGCCTTCAGGTAGTAGGCGTCGTAGTAGCCGGCACTGAGCGCGTAAGTTCCCAGCATGATGCGACGCTTCACTTCGGCGCCAAAACCCTGGTCGCGGGTGCAGCGGTACATTTCCGCCAGCGTGCCCGCCTGTGCTGAGCGAAAGCCATAGCGGACGCCATCGTAGCGCGCCAGGTTGGAGGAAGCCTCGGCGGTTGCAATCAGGTAATAAGTGGGGATGGCATACTGGGTGTGCGGCAGAGAAATGGGGACGATTTCGCAGCCGCACTTCTGAGCCAGTACCTGAATGGCAGCTTCCACAGCGGCGCGCACTTCCGTATCCAGCCCTCCGCCAAAGTATTCCCTGGGGACGCCTAGCCGCACTCCCTTCACCGGGCGGCCAATCTCCCGGGCATAGTCCGGAACCGGCACTTCCGCCGAGGTGGAGTCCATGGGATCGCGTCCGGCGATGATGCCCAGTAGCAGCGCCGCATCCTTCACCGTCTTGGTGAGGGGTCCGATGTGGTCGAGCGAGGAAGCAAAGGCGATCAAGCCATAGCGGGAAACCCGGCCGTAGGTGGGCATCAGGCCCACCACACCGCAGAAGGAGGCAGGCTGGCGAATGGAGCCGCCGGTATCGGAGCCCAGCGCCGCTACCGCCATTCCGGCAGCCACCGCCGCCGCCGAACCGCCGGAGGAGCCGCCCGGCACCCGGCTCTTGTCACGCGGATTACGCACCGAACCATAGGCGGAATTCTCGTTCGAAGAGCCCATGGCGAACTCATCGCAGTTGGTCTTGCCCAGCACCACCGCCCCCGCCGCCTCCAGGCGGGCCACCGCAGTGCAGTCGTAGGAGGGCACAAAATCCTGCAGGACCCTGGAGCCGGCAGTGGTGCGCACCCCCCTGGTCACCATCACATCCTTGATGGCCAGCGGCACGCCGCCAAGCGCAGGCAGCGGCTCGCCGCGGTCAGCCAGCGCGTCCATGCGGCCGGCCTGCGCCAATGCCCGCTCCTTCGCGAGGTTCAGGTAGGCATGAATCTCTGCGTCTTCCTCTTCAATCTTGTGGAGGAAGCTTTCCGCCAGCGCCGTGGCGGTCACCTGCCGCTCCTGCACGGCGGTACGGGCGGATTCGATGGTGAGAAGGTTGAGGTCCAGGTCGCTCAAGGTCACTTTGAATGTTTCAGGTTTCGAGTTTCAAGCTTCCAGAACCAGGTTTCAAAGTTTCAAGGTTTCAAAGTTTCTGTTGCGGGCACGATGTTCTCAAACCTTGAAACCTGTGAAACCTTGAAACATGGGTTATCTCTCGATCACCTTCGGCACTTTGAAAAACGCGCCATCGTTCTCCGGCGCGTTCTTCAGCGCCTCCTGCCGCTCCAATGAGGGGCGCAAGCCGTGCAAGATGTCGTCGCGGGAGGCATAGGCAAAGCGCTCGCTGCCGGTCTTGCCCTGGTCCACGCCATAGCGGTCGGAAACCTGGGCCATGGGTGGCACGCCCGTCGTATCCAGCTGGTTGAGCCGGTCCACATACTCCAGGATGGAGTTCAGATCCCTGAGCATGCGGGTGCGCTCCTCGGCGGTGAGTTCCAGGTTGGCCAGTTCAGCTACGTGCAGCACGTCGGAGTCGGTGACTTTCATCACATTGCACGATTAGGGATCTTGATTTGAGGTTTCAAAGTTTCAAGGTTTCCCAGGTTTCCACCGCGGCAGCAGCTGGGACGAAACTTTGAAACTTAAGAAACCTTGAAACCTCTCTGCTGGAAAAAACAGTTTATGACTGCGCTCTCGGCCGCATCTCTTCCGGCAGCACGAAGTTAATGCGGCGGACATTGTGGCTGGTGAACTGGTTCACCGCCGCCACGTACTGCGGGGCCAGGCCCAGCAATTGGGTGCGCCAGGCAGCGTCGGGCACCTGCACTCGCAACACACCATCGTTGAGGTCCAGGGCCTGGGTTTTATCGGCCACTGCCGTACCGCACACCAGCGGCCATGCCAGCACCGCGGCTTCTTCGGCTGGGGCCCTTCGTAAAGAATCAGCAACTATTTTCTGCAGGCCGGCTCGCGCGTGTTCCATATTGACCTCGCTGGTTTGGAAAAGGTTTGCCCGTCACTCGCAGTCAGGGCAGGTTCACGCAACTCGATTGGCTGGGCGAGTACCGGGAACTCGCCACCCGGGCGATGCGGCGTTGGTAGCGCCTCAGTTCGCCTTACTGCTGACCTTGTAATCCGGTAGATTGTAACACCGTCGCCGCGGTCGAGCTCCGGTTTCAGAGTTGGATCGGAATCACATTGAGACCTCGAGGCCGCAGGACAACGGTCTCCGCAGGGAGATATCGGATTTAAGCAATTGATAGCACTTGCTTTCAAATCCACGGTAAACACTTCAAAAATAAGGGATTGCGCTGGCCGGTACTCGGGTGTAGCGTGTGCCTTGTCTAACAGGCTAGTTAGGGGTATGACCCGGATTCTCTCAGTTTCTTACGATCAAGCCCTGCTGAGCAGCCGCCAACTACTGCTGGAGAGTCTCGGCTGCGAGGTGGTTTCGGTTTCGGATTTCAGTCATGCGCTGCAACAGTGCAACAACGGTTCACGGTTTGACCTGTTCGTCCTGGGCCACTCTATCCCTAATCCTGAGAAAGAGGCCCTGGTTGCCGCCTTTCGTACTCACTGCCCAGCTCCAGTTATCGCGCTGAAGAGATTTGGCGAGGAGCCCACTTCGTCGGCCGATTTCGAAATCGAGCCCGAGCCCGGCCAGTTGTTGCACGTTATTTCCCGAGTCATCTCCGGGCACGCCGCCTCCGCCTGAAGCACTCAGTAATCAGCCGGCAACAACCCGGCATTTGACCGAGTGGCGGCATGATTTGATAATCTCCCCGTCTATTTTCGGAGAAAATTGTGAAAATCAGCCGCCTTATCGCCGCAGTGTGCCTCCTTTCATCGCTGGCGGGAGCACAATCCGAGCCCAACGGGGACGCCGCCTACAAATTGATTGATTCCTATGCCGCCCGGCAGATGAAGGCGGAGCAGGTACCCGGCCTGGTCCTCGCCATTACCGACCGCAATCGGCTTCTGCGGGTCAGCACCTACGGCTACGCCGACGTAAAAACCAAAGTGCCCACTACACCCGAGACTTTGTTTGAGATTGGCTCCATCTCAAAGTCTTTCACCGCGATCGCGCTGCTGCAACTGCGCGAGCAGGGCAAATTTGACCCGCGGCAGCCCATTACTCGCTACCTGCCATGGTTTTCCATTCACTCCAACTACCGGCCGATTACTGGGCATGACATCATGACCCACACTGCCGGCCTGCCCCGCGACCGCGACGATGTGCCCTCTTCCCTCTACCAAGCCGCCGGCGTGCGCGACCGCTGGACCGGCTACGAACCGGGCAAGTACTTTGCTTACTCCAACATCGGCTACCAGATCATGGGCAACGTGCTGCAGCAGATTACGGGGAAACCCTACGCCCAAACCGTGCGCGCCCAAATCCTACAACCGCTGGGCATGGCTCACAGCGACGCGGTCTTCACTCATGACACTTACAAGCGGCTGGCCGAGGGCTACGCGCCGCTTTATGACGATCGGCCCTACAATCCCGCTGAGCCGCTGATCCCCGCCACCTGGCAGGAGTATGCGGCAGGGGATGGCAGCATTGTTTCCACGGCTCCCGACCTGGCGGCTTACCTGCGCATGTTGCTTAATCACGGCGCCGGACCCAACGGACGCATTATTTCGGAGGAAAGTTGGAAGTTGCTGACCCAACAGGCGGTGAAGGTTCCCGGCGAGGAGAACACCTATTACGGCTATGGCATTTCCAGCCGGGAGGTGGAGGGACACCGCTACATCGGGCATTCCGGCGGGATGATCGGCTACAGCTCACGCATAGAAGGCGACCTCGACAGCGGCCTGGGTGTGGTGGCCTTGGAGAACGCGCCCCTGGGCCCAGACGACATAGCTTCCTTTGCACTCAAAGTAGTGCGGGCTGCACAGGAACGCCGCACCCTGCCGCCACTGTCCGAGGAGGCTCCTGTTATCCAGGATGCGGCTGAGTATGCCGGAACCTACACCGCCACGGACGGCCGCAGCTTTGTGGTCACCAACGACGGCCGGCAGCTAAGCCTCGACTACAGGGGTCAGAAGATGATGCTGCAGCCACGCGGAGAGAATTCATTCTTTGTAGATCACCCTGAGTTTGCGCTTTTCAACCTGCGCTTCGGCCGCGACAAGGGGAAAATCGTAGAAGCTTTTTACGGCGGCGAGTGGTTCACCAACGAGCGCTACGTGGGGCTGCGGCAGTTCCCCTCACCGCCGGAATGGGCAAACTACGTCGGCCACTATCGGGCGGCGCACTCCTGGTTCAATAATTTCCGCATCGTGCTGCGCAAGGGAAAGCTGTGGCTCATAGCGCCCGAAGGCGAGGAGATGGCGCTGACTCCCACGCCGGGCGGCTATTTCGCCGTTGCCGATGAAGGCCGCCCCGCCCGCGAACGCCTCACCTTTGATACCCCCGTGCACGGCAAGACGCAACGCGCTACGCTTAGCGGCCTGGCATATTACCGGACGTTTACCCCTTAGGGCGACACGCAGCGAACGAGCGCCACGGCGGCCGGGGCTGCGACTCACCGAGCTTTCTTTACTGCCATGGGATGTGAGGGCTGATAGAGCCCAATCTCGCCGCCACCGGGCAGGCGAAACGAGGTCTTGCTCCCCCATCGCGCCTGGTCAACAGTTGAGCACACAACCTTTTTAGCCTGTAGCGACTTGATGGTTGCCGGCAGGTCATCGCACATCAAGTAGAGAACTGCGCCCAGTTCACGCTCCCCGTGTCCTTGAGCGGTATGCCCGTCAGCGGGATGGAAGGCAGCTTCGGCGGGCGGCAGAGCAAAAATCAGCCAGCCTTCGCCGGCATCCACGTTACGGAAGCC
>DASSQB010000598.1:0-9115 GCA_035702725.1 Terriglobales bacterium
TGGAGCGAAGGCTTCCGAGTTCACCAAAAAGCTGTTCGAATCAGGCGAGTACACCAAATATCTCTACCTGCATGGCCTGAGCGTCGAAACGGCGGAGGCGCTGGCTGAGTTTCATCACAAGCACATGCGGCAGGAGCTGGGTATCGCGGGCGAGGACTCGCCGGAAATTCGCGACCTTTTCCACCAGAAATACCGCGGCTCACGCTACTCGTTCGGTTATCCCGCGTGCCCCAACCTGGAAGACCAGACCAAGCTGTTCCGGCTGCTCAAGCCGGAAGAGACGATTGGCGTGCGCCTGACCACCGGCTTCCTGCTGGAGCCGGAGCAGTCCACCTCGGCGATCGTGGTACACCATCCGGCGGCAAAATACTTTGTGGCGTAAAAGCAGCCATCAGCAATCAGCCCTCAGCATTCAGCCAGTTACCCGCTCGGCGCTTCGCAGAATGCCATCCAGGGCTAAGTGCTGACTGCTGAATGCTTCTTTATGCTGCCCGTTCCAGGTCAATAATGCGACCCGCAAACTGCTCCAGGTCGCGCACAATCATGCGCGGCCGGGGGGCCAGGGGGTCGAGCACCTGCTCGGGGCGCTGCACGAAAGCGGCTTCGCACCCGGCGCGGATGGCCCCGGTGGTGTCCCAGGAGTGCGCGGCTACCAGCAACAGCGACGCGGGCTGCACGTTCAGCTCGCGCGCCGCCCGGCGATAGACCTCGGGTGCGGGCTTGTAGCACTGCGCCATCTCAGCTGATAGCACGCGAGCAAAATAATCGCGCAGGCTTGCCTGGCGCAGGGCGTCTTCCGCCGCCTGGCAGCGCGAGTTGGTCAGAATGGCCAACTGGAAGCCGGCGTCGCGCAGGCGTTCCAGCGCGGGCGCCACATCCGGAAATGCCGGCAACTCGCGCAAGCTCTGCAGCAGCTCAATTTTTTCTTCCGAGCCCAGCATGGCGCTGCGCCGCCCGGCCAGCGTCTCCAGGGCGTTTTTGCCCAGGGTAGGGAAATCCACAAAGGAGCCCGTGATGGTAGCGACCATGGCCGACTGCAACAGTTCCGCGAACCACTCGCGGCGGGCCTCGGTGTCGCCAAAAGTCCTAAGAAAATATGGATCCAGGGCGCTGAGGTCCAGCACCGTGCCGTTGAGATTGAAGGCTATGACGGGGCGCATATAGGGACCTCCTCGCAGGAATTATCTCACTCAGGCCCGGGCGGAGGCTGTGATGGGTAGCTGGTAGTTAGTAGTTGGTAAATCGCTTTGGGCAGGCGCCGACTCGCAGCGCTCCTTCGGCACCCGGCTACTGCTTGCAGAAGGGAAACATCTTTTCCACGGTGCCATCCGGGTGGGACACCAGCAGATAGCCGCCCGCCAGCGCCAGTCGCACGCCGGCAGAAATGGCGTCAGTTTTGGAGGTGAATTTCTGCTGCGCAGCGCCGCCATCGGCGCGCAACACCCAACCGTCCTCCGTAGGAGTAATACGAAAAACCTGCAGAACCCTGGGCATGGCCTTACCTCTTGGGGCTGACGAGAAAGCCCCCGCTGCAGGGAAAGCTACTCCGGTTGCGAAAGGTTGTCAATGCTATCGTTTCGATAGCGATTGCTTTCGATTTGTTTTGTTTCCCGCCGCCACGGCAGACTCTTTGTGGCGCGGGTGCCCCTTCGGCTTCGCTCAGGGCAGGCTCTCGCCGGCTGCGGGCAAGGTTTCAAGCACCCTCTCTGGCAATGGCCTTTGCGGGCCGCCTTACCTGGCACACCAGTAGAGACGCAACTTGTTGCCTCTCCTGCTTGGCAGGTTGCCGCCTCCGGTCACAGCAGCCAGGCCAAACTGGTGATATGGTTTCTGAGAAGATAAAGCCATGCAGATCGAATCCATGCTGCGCGATGCCCTGCGCGTCCTCGCCCGCAACAAGATGCGCAGCAGCCTGACCGTGCTGGGCATCATGATCGGAATCGGGGCGGTGATTTGCGTGGTCGCCATCGGCAGCGCCGGCTCCGCCCAGGTGGAAGAGCAACTCCACAACCTGGGTGACAACCTGGTGTGGATCGAGGCCGGCAGCCGCACCCGCGGCGGCGTTCACCTGGGCAGCCACGAAACCAAGTCGCTCATCGTGGGCGACGCCACCGCCATTCTGCAGCAGGTGCGCCTCATCAAGTCGGTTTCGCCGCAGGTGGATGGCTCGGTGCAGATCGTTTACGGCAATCAGAACTGGAGCACCATCTACCGCGGCGAGGGGCCCGATTACTTCGACATCAAGCGCTGGACCTTGCAGAGCGGCGTGCCTTTCACCGAAGACGACGTGCGCCGCAGCGCCGACGTTTGCGTCATCGGCGAGACCGTCCGCCAGCAGCTTTTTGGCGCCGAAGACCCGCTGGGCAAGGTCATCCGCGTAAGCGACGTTCCCTGCAAGGTGATTGGCACGCTGGCGCCCAAGGGGCAGTCGTGGTTCGGGCAGGACCAGGACGACACCATCATCATGCCCTACACTACCGTGCAGAAGAAAATTGCCGGTATTACCTGGCTGAAAGACATCCTGTGCTCGGCGGTGGCCCCGGCCATGGTGAAGGAGGCCACACAGCAGGCGATTGCTCTGCTGCGCGAGCGCCACCACATCAAGCCGGGCGACGATGACGACTTCAACATCCGCAGCCCGGAAGATGTCATTCAGGCGCAACTGGCGGCCAGCAAGGTGCTCACCGGACTGCTGGTGAGCATTGCCTCGGTGGCGCTGCTGGTGGGCGGCATCGGCATCATGAACGTGATGCTGGTTTCGGTGACGGAGCGCACGCGCGAGATCGGCGTGCGCATGGCGGTGGGCGCTACCGAAGCGAATATTCACCTGCAGTTCCTGAGCGAGGCGATGATGTTGAGCCTGCTGGGCGGGGCCATGGGCGTGCTGCTGGGCGCCGGCGGTTCCTGGGGCATCACCCAGGTGCTGGGATGGCCGGTTCAACTCTCTGCCAAGGCGGTGCTGGTCGCCAGCCTGTTCTCCGCGGCCGTGGGCATCTTCTTCGGCTACTATCCCGCCCGCAAAGCGGCAAGGCTGGATCCGATCGAAGCGCTGCGGTATGAATAGTTCTCAGCGTCCAGTGCCTGAGCCGGGCCGCGCTTAAGGGCCATTCCAACTTTTACGATGCGTGATGCTATTCAACGTTCTCAGCCGACTGCCTATAGGTCCCAAATTTCTTCGCAATGGGCTTGAGTGTCGGGTAGAACTGCACAAATGTGTGCTCGACCGCCGCATGCTGTTCGTGACACGAGAAGCAGCCTTGCTTGGGATTGGCGACTGCAGTTCGGTTGCTCTGGAAACTGTAGTAGGCCCATTTGTCGGGAAGAGCAGAATCCTTCACTTCGACGCCCAGACCCATCAAGTCAGTCTGGAAATTTCCGTGCTTGTTGATGGAACCTCTGCTCTGCGCCATCCGTTCCTCCACAACGAATACGGCCTTGTCTGGCCAGTGCCCGGATTGCACAAATTCGCGGTATGCCCACCCCGGAACAAAGACATTGGAGAACATGTCATGGCTGCCCGGCTCGGGGCTGTAGTTCATGCCGAAGCCTGACGACAGAAACACCCACTCGCGGTAATTTTCGGGTCGCACAAGCTCTCCGGCCTTCGTGTACTGCGGCCTGTTATTGTCAGGGCCAGGCGCAGCAAACACCAGCACCGCTAATACCACGCATGAAAGTGCCACCGTGAACTTCTTCATCGGCATGTCTCCTCGGGAGCATGACAAGTACTACCCGCATCAGACGGAAAGCAAGTTCGTTACCGTGCTATGACTCCGAAAATAAAGGCAATTCTACGTGAACGAAGAGCCAGGCACTGTTCGTTTACGAAATTTGTGTTCGGAAATAGACGTTCGCTGCCTTCCGAATTGGTCCGAGCTTATCAAGCAAATGAGCACTTTGCTTGCATCCCGACAGGGTTTAATGCAATTGTTCCTAAGAGCCCTCCTCACTCTTCACAACTCTGGGCAAGCCCGGGCAAATGAAACATGCTGAGGGACCTTGGGTAAATTAAGACCACGTTAGGGTGGCTGAAGGCCGGGACCGGGTGCCGGGAGGTCTACACTTCAGGCAGCGAGTTCGTTAGGCGCGATGGGCTCAGCCGCCAGAGCCGCTTCCTCCGGATGTCCGCTGAGCAGCGGCCATCCCTTGCGCAACACGTATTCCAGCCAGGCGCCCGCCACCTGGGAGGTGATGATCGCCATTAATACCAGCGTGGTGAAGAACGCCCCGTTGATGATGCCGGCATCGTAAGCCACGCTGGCCAGCACAATGCCGGGGCCGCCGCGCGCGTTGAGCGCCAGCGCCAGGTTGATGACGTCCAGCCCGCGAAAACGCGCCAGGCGCGCGCCTATTCCCGCGGACATCAGCTTCACCACGCAGCCGCCCGCCACGAACAGAGCCAGCATGGAGAGTGAGAAATCTTTGCCCAGGTCCAGCCGATAGCCGACGATGGCGAAATAAATGGGAATAAAAACTGCGAACGAAACCCGCCCCAAGGAAGCTAGTGCATCGGCGGGCAGAAGCTGGTCCGCTCCCACGGCAAAGCCCGCGAGAAACGCCGCAAACACCAGGCTTACATCAAAGGCGGACGCCACTGCGGAATAGAGAAAGAGCACCAAAACCAAATAGCCCGCGGGCGAAGCCGTGGAAAGGACGTTCCAGCGCGCCGTGTTGATGCGGCGCAGCAGGCGCGGCATCAGCGCCAAGCCGGCCACAAAAAACACTAGCGTCGCGGCCACATGGTTGACAATTTCGTGTCGGGGAATCACGCCCGATTTCGCCAGCGCCGTGGCAATGCCCAGCACCGCCCACAACACAATGTCCTCCAGCACCGCCACGCCCAGCACCAGTCGGGCAAAACGAGTGTGCAGGATTCTGAGGTCGTAGAAAATCCGCGAGATGACCGGAATAGAAGTGACAGCGATGGCAATGCCGAGCACCAGCACCAGCGAGCTGTGCTGGCGTGCCGGGCCCATCAGCCAATCCAAAGGCAGCCAGGGCGCGGCCAGCAGGCCGAGAAGAAAAGGCAGGCCGGTGCCCACTCCCGCCAGCCACGTGGTTTCTTTGCGGTCGCCGCGGCCAAACAGATTGTGGGTTTCCGCACCAGAATGAAACATCAGCAGCAGCAGCCCCAGGTTGTAGAGAAAGAAAAGCACCGCCTGAAAGCCGGAGCCGGCGGCGCCGAACAAGGAAGCACTCAGGCGCGGCGCGAAATGGCCCAGAAACGAAGGCCCAATCAAAATGCCGGCCACAATTTCGCCGACCACGCGCGGCTGGCGCAGGCGCTGAAAAATGTAGCCACAAAGATGAGCGGCGGCCAGGATTAGCAGCAGGACTAAGGTGAAGGACCCAAATTCGCCAGTGGTCATGCTCGACCCGAAGCTACTTGGATGGACTGAGTGGGAACTAAGTTGCCGAAGCGAAGGAGTCAGTGGTCAGGAGTGAGTGGAGAAATACAGGTTGCGCGGGCAAGCAGAGGTAACCGCGAAAAACGCCGGCCAGTAATCATGCAAAATACGGGTAACCTCGAAACAGTTACACAGTTACCGCCGCGCGAGCGGCAGCAAGTGGTGCGTTTTCAGCAGCAGAATAAACGGCAGAGCACGTGCATGGTATAGGCCGATGGCAACGACAGGACAAACTTACACAGTGCACGCTTCCCCCGTCGCCGACACGACCGTGGTGCGGCGCAATGGAGTTTTGTTCGGCAACTACCCCAACCAGCGGCTCGAACCCAGAGGCATCGCAGTGCTCCCCGTTGTGGTACGAGCCGGTGGCCGGGAATCCGTGGGACTGCTGCGCGACATCAGCCAAACCGGCATGTTCTTCTACTGCAGCCTGAGTCCGGCTGTCGGCAGCGTAATTGGGGTGGTGATTCGGCCCTCGGTGGCCGACTCCAGCGTGGCTGTGCATTGCCGTTGCCGCGTGGTTCGCACCGAAGCCAGTTTGCCCGGCGCCGCCACCGGCATTTGCGTGGCTATTGAGGAGTACCTGGGCGAAGGAGCGCAAGCCGAGGCCGCCGTCGCCGACAGCACCGTAATGAACTGCTAGCGCGACCGTGTCTTTACCACGATCGCCCAAGGGCTGAGTGCTGACTGCTGAGTGCCCCAGGCCACCTTCAGCCCCTCTGCTATAATAATTTCCATCCTCACGTTCTTTTTTCGGTCCAGTGCGGAAGTGGTGGAACTGGCAGACACACCATCTTGAGGGGGTGGCGCCGAAAGGCGTGGGGGTTCAAATCCCCCCTTCCGCACCATTCACCTTCAATAGGAAAGGCGGGGCGCTCGGCGCCCTTCGAGCCGTTTAACTCATGGTCACATTAGTCACTCTGATTCACATCGTAGTTTGTTTCTTCATCATCATCGTGGTGCTGCTGCAGAGCGGCAACGCCGGCGACGTCGCCTCTGCCTTTGGCGGCATGGGCAGCCAGACTGCCTTCGGTCCGCGCAGTTCTTCCACCTTGCTGGGCAAGGCGACCACCTGGTCGGCCGTAATCTTCATGGTGACCTCTATCACGCTTTCGGTGTATGCCTCGCGCCATCGCAGCGGTTCGGTCCTGGAAGGCATCAGGCCCTCGCAGAGCAAGACCCAGCCGGGACGCCAGGCCACCCCACCCGTGACTAATCCCGCCCCCAAGCCGGGATCGCAGACGAACAAGTAGCTCGTAGCTGGTAGTTAGTGGCTGGTCGCTGTTGGTGGCCAATGATTAGATGAACGACTGAAAACCAACTTCTAACTGCTAACTACGGATTCCCCCCATCTCCGAGCGCGCTCTTAGCAACTCCAGCACGTGCGCCCGGCTGAGAATACCCGCCAGGTGCCCGTCTGACACAACTGGCAACTGATTCACATCTTCGCGCGCCATCACTTCCATGGCGTTCATCACCGGCGTCTCCGGTGTCACTGAGTGAATGCGCTCCAGCGGCTTCATTGCCGCCTGCACGCTGGTCACAGCCCAATCGTCGCGCGGCACCTGCCGCACCTCCACCGGCGTAATCAGGCCGAGCGGCCGCCCATTGTCCACCACCAGGAAACAACGCCGCCCAGTGCGCAGCAGGAAGTGGTCCACGAAGTCCTGCAGCGAAATGTGGCCTTCCACCGCCTGGCAGTCTTGCGACATCACCTGGCCGACGCTCACGCCCGCCAGTGCATTGCTGGCTTTCAATTGCATGTAGCTCGCCCCAGCCGCGTTCATCAGAAACCAGCCGATAAACGCCAGCCAGAGCCCGCCGAAGGCTTCGTTATGGAAAAATTCCAGGATGCCATAGAGGATGAACCCAATCCCCACCAACTGCCCGATTCTCGCCGCAATCCGCGTCGAGCGGTCGGCGCTTTTCGTGATCCCCCAGATAATGGCGCGCAGCACGCGCCCGCCATCCAGCGGGAATCCGGGAATCATGTTGAAGGCGCCCAGCAGCACGTTGATGTAGCCCAGCCACCACAACATGGCCATGCCGGGCGTCGCGGGCTCCTTGAACCAGTCCGAGCCGCCCGCCTTCGCAATCGCCAACAGCACCACCCCGATCACGAAGCTGGTGATGGGGCCGATAATGCCCATCCAGAACTCAGTACTGGCTCGTTCCGGCTCTTTCTCGATTTGTGCCATCCCGCCCAGCGCAAACAAGGTGATCTTATGAATGGGCAACCCGCGCGCCTTGGCTACCAGCGCATGGGAAAGCTCGTGCGCGAACAGGAACACGAAGAAGAGCACCCCCGCGGTCACAGAGATGCTCCACACCACTCCTGAACTCCATCCCGGATGGACGAGGTGAAAGTGATCGCCGAGGGAGAACACGATCAGCACCGCGATGATAATCCAGCTATAGTGCAGCCCCAATTCCACCCCGAACACCCGCGCCAGCTTGATCTGCGCTCGCACCGCTCTTCCTCCCCCGATTGAGTTGGGGCCTATGTTCTTATGATGCCGCCCGCGCCCAATCGGGAGCAAGCCGGCCACGCGCTTTCTCAATCAGGCTCGCTGGAACTTTCGCGTTGTAATTCCCGTACAATCTCCCGAGGAGTACTGCCATGTCCTCCCATGCCCCTGCAGCGGCCGTCGCCGCACCGCCGCAACCAGCTTCCCGCTGGTCTAGTGGCCCGGCCCTGGTCGCCTACGTCGCCGGCGCGTTGCTGCTGCTGCACCTTTTCACGGCGTCCCGCTACGGCTACTTCGGCGACGAAATGTACCACCTGGCCTGCGGCGAACACCTGGCCTGGGGCTATGTGGACCAGCCGCCGCTGATCGCCCTGGTCGCCTGGCTGGTACGCAACACCCTGGGCACTTCCCTGCTGGCCATCCGCTTCGTACCCGCCCTGGCCGGCGCCGCCACGGTTTTGGTTACCGGCGCCATCGCCCGCGAACTCGGCGGCGAGCGCTTCGCGCAAACACTCGCCGCGCTGTGCGTCGCCTGCTCCAGCGTATACCTGGTGCTTAACTACCTGTTCACCATGAACGCCTGGGAACCGTTGTTATGGGCAGCCTCCGTCTATGTCGTGATCCGAATCATCAAGACCGGCAACCAGAAGCTGTGGCTCTGGTTCGGCTTGCTCAGCGGCATTGGCCTGGAGAACAAGTACTCCATGGCCGTCTTCGGCTTCGGGGTCGTGGTAGGCCTGCTCCTCACTCCGCAGCGCAAGGCGCTAGCGCATAAATGGATCTGGCTTGCAGGAGTGCTGGCCTCCGCTATCTTCCTGCCCAACTTGCTGTGGAACATCCAACACCACTTCCCCTTCCTGGAACTCATGCGCAACATCCGCGCCAGCGGCCGCGACGTGGTACTGGGCCCCGGGCAATACCTCCTGCAGCAGATCCTGCTTATGAATCCGCTCACCACTCCTGTATGGCTGGCGGGCATTATCTACCTGTTCTTTGCGCGCAATGCCCGGCCCTACCGCCTGCTGGGCTGGACCTTCCTGGCAGTGTTCGGTGCGTTCTTTGTCTTGCATGGCAAGGATTACTACACCTCGCCGGTGTATCCGATCGCGCTGGCGGCCGGGGCGGTGGCGCTGGAGCGTTTGACTCGCAACCGCCGTGGCCTTTGGGCACAGGCCGCGTTCGTTGTCCTGCTGCTGGCCGCGACTGCCGCCATCATTCCCCTGAATCTGCCGTTGCTCT
>DASSQB010000599.1:0-2672 GCA_035702725.1 Terriglobales bacterium
GAAGCGGCGCACTGCAGAAGATTGGAATCGGAATGACGAATGTGGGACCGACGCCGCTGCGGGCGAAAAAAGCTGAGGGCGCTCTGCAGGGCAAGAAGCCGGATCAGGCAGTGATCGAGCAAGCGGCAAAGCTGGCGGCAGAGGAATCGCAGCCCAGCTCTGATCTGCGGGGGCCGGCCGAATACAAAAAAGGATTGATCAAGGAATTCACCCGGCGCGCGATCGCCAAGGCCCTGGAACGCGCGGGCAAGTAGCACTCGGCCATACGGAGCTGGTGACGGAGGATTGGCAATGGCAAAGAAAGAAGTGGTCAAACTCAAGATCAACGGCAAGGATCGCGAGGCGCTGGCGGAGCCACGGCTGCTGCTGGTGCATTTTATCCGCGAAGCGCTGGGACTGACGGGAACGCACGTCGGTTGCGATACCAGCAACTGCGGCGCATGCACGGTGATTGTGAACGGAAAGCCGGTGAAGTCGTGCAGCATGTTTGCCGTGCAGGCGGATGGCGCCGAGGTGATGACCGTCGAGGGGTTAATCAAAGATGGTGCGCTGCATCCGCTGCAGGAAGGATTCAAAGAAGAGCATGGGTTGCAATGCGGCTTCTGCACGCCGGGCATGCTGATGTCGAGCTACGCCCTGCTCGCGAAGAATCCAAAGCCTGGAGAGGAGGAGATTCGCTGGGGAATATCCGGGAATCTCTGCCGCTGCACCGGGTATCAAAATATTGTTAAGGCCGTGCAATACGCCTCCAAAAAGATGGCGCAGGGAGGGAAGTGATGGAACTGCATAAGACATCTGCTGAAATCAGCGGTATGGGCCATCGGATGAAGCGCAAGGAAGACTCCAGGTTCCTTCAGGGAAGAGGGAACTACGTTGACGATGTGAATCTGCCCGGCATGGTCTATGGACACATGGTGCGCAGTCCGTACGCACACGCGCGGCTCAAAAGCATCAACACTGATGCCGCAAAGAAATTGCCCGGCGTTCTGGCAATCATCACTGGCGAGGACCTGGCCAAAGCCAATCTGGCCTGGATGCCGACATTGTTCTTCGACAAGCAGATGGTGCTGGCGACGGGCAAAGTTCTTTTCCAGGCGCAGGAAGTTGCGTTTGTGGTGGCGGAGGATCGGTACACGGCGGCAGATGCGGCAGAGTTGGTGGAGGTCGAGTATGAAGAGTTGCCGGTGCTGGTGGATCCGCACAAGGCGACGGACCCGAGTTCGCCGATTCTGCGTGAAGATCGCGAGCAGAAGAGCAATCACATATTTCACTGGGAGGTCGGTAACAGGGAAGCGACGGACAAGGCATTTGCCAACGCGGCGGTGAAATCGAAAGTGCATGCAGTGTCGCAGCGCTGCCATCCGGCGCCGCTTGAGACCTGCGGCTGCGTGGCTGATTTCAACAAGGCGACGGAAAGGCTGACGGTTTATCTGACATCGCAGGCGCCGCATGCGCATCGGACATTGTTTGCGCTGGTCGGCGGCATTCCGGAGCATAACATTCGTGTGGTGTCGCCGGACATCGGCGGCGGGTTTGGCAACAAGGTTCCGATTTATCCGGGGTACGTATGCGCGGTGGTGGCGTCGCTGACACTGGGTGTGCCGGTGAAGTGGATTGAAACGCGCTCGGAGAATCTGCAGTCGACCGGCTTTGCCCGTGATTATCACATGACGGCCGAACTCGCCGCAGACAAAGATGGCAGGATCAAAGCGATGCGGGTGAAGACGCTGGCTGATCACGGTGCGTTCAATGCGGCAGCGCAGCCGACCAAGTTTCCCGCCGGACTGTTTAGCGTCTGCACCGGATCGTATGACTATCCGGATGCATTCTGCGAGGTAGACGGCGTTTACACGAACAAGGCGCCGGGTGGAATTGCCTATCGCTGCTCATTCCGCATCACTGAAGCGGCCTACCTGATTGAGCGCGCGGTAGATGTGCTGGCGCACGATTTAAAGATGGATCCGGCGGAGCTGCGGCGCAAGAACTACATCCAGCCGAAGCAATTTCCGTACAAAACGCCGCTGGGCTGGACTTATGACAGCGGCAACTATGAAGGCGCGCTCGACAAGGCCATGCAGATGGTCGGCTACAAAGAACTGCGCAAGGAGCAGGAAGAGAAGCGCAAGAAGGGCGAGCTGATGGGGATCGGGATCTCCAGCTTTACCGAGGCTGTCGGCGCAGGGCCAGCGCATACCTTCGATATCGCCGGGATCAAAATGTTTGACAGTGCCGAGATTCGTATTCATCCCACGGGCAAAGCCATCTGCCGTATGGGCACCAAGAGCCAGGGCCAGGGACATGAGACGACCTACGCGCAGATCGTGGCGCAGGAACTGGGGATTCCGGCGAAAGACGTGATGGTGGAAGAGGGCGACACCGATACAGCGCCTTATGGTCTGGGAACATACGCCAGCCGCAGCACGCCGACTTCCGGCGCCGCGACCGCGGTGGCGGCACGCAAGATTCGCGACAAAGCAAAGAAGATTGCGGCGTTCCTGCTGGAAGCCAGCGAAGAAGACCTGGAATGGGAGCCGGGGAAATTCTTTGTAAAGGGCGCGCCGGCCAAGGCGAAGTCGATTCAGGAGATTGCTTTCGCCGCTTACACCAACATTCCTCCGGGGTTGGAAGCTGGGCTGGAAGCGGTGGATTACTACGATCCGCCGAATCTTACC
>DASSQB010000600.1:0-9185 GCA_035702725.1 Terriglobales bacterium
ACGACCTTGCCCAATACGATCGTGGAAGTGGATGGCGTAACCGCGGCAGATGGAACCTTGTACGCGGAGCGCGTGGCGGGGCTCACCAATACAGGCGGAGCAGTGGTCGAAGGTGTGTTGACCCGCCGCACATTTTTGCCAGATGGAGTGGTGAAGCAGGTTGCCTACAGGCCGGCAGCTCCCCTCGTCGTCCAGGATGGTGTGGGTAACGGCATGGTGGACGCCCTGGTGGGCACACCGGTCACGGTGGACTTCACCACCGCCGCCTACGGCGTCAACGGCGAGGGCATGCCCGACGGCTGGGCGTTTAACCTGATCGGCGGGCTAGTATTCAACGCCGCCACCATAATTCCGGGACAAGCAGTACAGGTTGTAACCGACACCGGCATTACTCCAATTGACGGTGGCTACACTGTCCCGGCACGTACCGTAACCTTGCAGGAGCAGGCCGCTTCCGGGCTGGTGAGTGATTACAGGGATGGTTTTCTGTTTGGCTTCCTGCTCGGCGCCACGGGCACCAAGACGGTGAGCCCGCGCTCAGCGATATCCATGCCTATCGCGGCCTTCGACCTGCAGTTGCCGGATGATTCCTATCTGCGGCTGCTGAACCCGACGTTCACCTCCGTCACGGTTGGCGTTTTCCCCGAGACCAAGGTGAACGGAACCAGCGCCATCTCCGATCTCATGACGGTGCGCGTGCGCGGCTGGCTGTTCTATTTCAATGATGAATTGGCCATGGTCGCGGACCGCGTTGATTTCGTCAGTGCTCCCGTACCCACCAGTGCTCGAACAAGCATACCTCGTCGCTAGCTGGGCCACTTCGCCTGCCGAGCCTTCCCCGGGGCTCGGTAGGTTTTTTATTTTTGTGCTGACTCCTGACTACTGAGTCCTGACTCCTCGCGCCTTCCATGCTGCCGGATGTAGATTTCCCGTACCCGCTGGATGGTATCGGCCTCCTCGGGTGGCTTATCGTCGCGGATGCGCAGGATGCGAGGAAAGCGCAGGGCATAGCCGCTGGCGTGGCGGTCGGAGCGCATGATGGCGTTGAAAGCGACCTCCAGCACGATTTTGGGCTCCACTTCGCGCCAGAAGCCGTGATCGGCCAGCGTGTGCGCCAGAAACCATTCCGTCATGCTGGCGATCTCTTTATCAGTCAGGCCTGAGTAGGCCTTACCAATATTCACCAGGCGATCACCATCCCGCACGGCGAACGTGTAGTCGCTCAGCACGCCCACGCGCTTGCCGTGTCCGTACTCTACAGATGTGACCACAACATCCAGCGTGGCCAGTTCGCGCTTCAGCTTCACCCAGGACTGGCCGCGGCGGCCGGGACTGTAGGGCGACTCCACATCCTTGATCATCAGGCCTTCGTTGCCGCGTGCCTGGGCAGCCGCAAACAACTCCTCCAGGTGCTCGGCAGAGTCGGCACGCAACACGGGTGCGCGGATGACCTCTGCTTGCGTGTGAGATGTCGCCTCGACTGGGGGCTCGAAAGTGAGCCGGCCCTGAGGGTTGGCGGTGCGCACCACGGCGGGACGGCGGGCGCGGGCAAAGACACCGTCCAGCAGGGAGGCGCGCTGGCGCAGCGGCTGATCAATTACCAACTCTCCGTCAACATAGAGAACGTCGAAGGCAAGGTAAGCTACGGGCACGTTGCGCATCATGGTTTCCGTCACCATCTTGCGCCCCAGGCGCTTCTGCAACTCTGAGAAAGGGAGCGCATGTGATTCCGTGCTTCCATCCGCCGCACGATTCCAGGCCACGATTTCACCGTCGAGGATGAGTTCGCCGCAAAATTCCGCCAACGCCTCCGCCAGCTCGGGAAATGATGCGGTCACATCGTCCAGGGTGCGGGAGAACAGCCGCGCTTCACCATCGCAGCAGTGGGCCTGCGCCCGAATGCCGTCGTACTTGTCTTCCACTTGCGCATGCTGGAAGAAGCTGAACGCCTCTTCCGCGGTTTGGACCGGGCTGGCCAGCATGAATCCTATAGGATGAAACAAGCGCATGCGCGCCTCGCCCAGACGGTCGTCAATGGCCAGGCGGCAGGTTTCGCCCATGTCGCCCAGCATCATGTTGGCGCGCTGCACCGCGCGTAGGTCCCTGCCATAGGCCTTGGCGATGCCTTCTTCCACCAGGCTCTCTTTCATGCCGATGCGCAGGTCCCCAGTTATGATCTTGACCAGGTACTTGGCCTCCAGCGGTGTGGCCTGTGCCAGCAGATCCCGTGCGAGTTTGATTTTTGCGGCTGCGCCACGCGTGGCCGCGATCTGGCGAAAAGCTTCCTCCACCTGCTTGACGTTGAGCGTCTGACAGGCAGGCGAGCTTCGTCTGCCGGACAAAATATCGTGAGTGGCCGCCCCCAAATCGCCGTGGCGGCGATAGGCGGCGGTCATGGCGGCGTCACTTTTGCCGGATAACTCCTGCACCACTTTCCACAACTGCGTGCCGCCGACCCCCAGCGTGGTCTCGTTGTATGCGGGAAAGGGGTGGCCAGAAAGAAACACGGCCGAGACCGCGGCCTCATCCGCGCTCCGTGAGCGCAGGTAGTCGGCGACGATTTGCGTCTTTTCCAGCTTTCTGGTCGTGCGGGCGATGGCCTCACACGCTGGCGCCAGCAGATACATGCAGTCGGTTCGATGCCCCAACTTGTTGATAGGACGCGGAGATCTGCCCTGTCCACTATCAAGGCTTCTGCAGCAAAGCCGCCTGACTGCTGCGTATGTGGGGGCGCTCCAGCAGCGTGAAGCCGGCTTGGGCCGCCTCGCGCAGCTCCGCTTGGAACTCCTCGTCTTTGACGTGGCCTGCCGGCTCAACCAGCAGGAGGCGGGCGCCAGGCTTTGAGGCGGCTGCAGCTTGTGCGAAGAAGGGGCCGGCAGACGGCATCTCATGCAGCACGGCGAAGGCGAGGATAAAATCCACCGCGCCCTTGAGATCAGAAATTCCCATGGAATCGGCTGCGACCAAACGGGCATCCACCCGCGATTCCAGGCCTGCCTTGGCTACTCGGCGCTTCAGTTTGCGGAGCATCTTGGGTTGAACATCTACGGCCACTACCCGCCCGCTGGGGCCCACCAGACGGGCCAGGGGCACGGTGAAGAAACCCATGCCAGGCCCGGGCTCGAGCACGGTCATGCCCTGCCCGACGAAGGGGCTCAGGAGGTTGGCCGGATTCACCTGCAGCCGCCGCAGCGGCGAAATCAAAAAATACCCCAGCCACCAGGGACAGACGCGATGACCCATGCTGTTCCTCGCAAAAGAGCTGATGCCAGCTAGGATAACGCGGACGGATTGGGACCATTGTGCATTGGCCCATAAAGTAGTTAGTAGCTGGCGGTTAGCCGTTAGTTCCCGGCTGGGGGTCTGCGAGGTCCAGCACCAACTGCTTTATCTGCCCGCTACCCGTAATCGTGACATTTCAAGCCTTCTGCGCTAGGCTAAAGCTTCCTGTGGCTGTTTCCCCGGGCCATCCGGAGTCATCTAATCACCATGCGATTTTTGCGGCAGATGTGGCGGTTCCTCGTGGCGGTACAGCTCCTACCCGCTCTGGAGAGCGGCGAGGAGACGCTGGTGGGCGGGCAGGCCGTCCTGGAGGGTGTAATGATGCGGTCGCCCCATGCCTGGGGCATCGCCGTTCGCAAGCCCTCGGGTGAAATCACCACCCACACCGAGCCGCTGGAGCGCCTCTCAGAAAAGCACAAGTGGATGGGCTGGCCGGTAGTGCGTGGGGTCATCACGCTGGGCCATGCTATGACCCTTGGTTTCCGTGCCCTCAAGTTTTCCGCTAATGCCGCGCTGGCGGAGGTGCCCCAGCCGGAGAGCAGTAAGAAGATTGAGTTCAGCGGCTGGCTGGCAGCAGTAAACGTCGCCATCTCGGTCGGTTTCTTCATCTTCATGTACAAGTTTCTGCCCCTGGTGGCGGCCACTGAACTAAAGAAGGTGTCGCCGGTGTTCGGCGAGCAGGTGGTCTTTAACGTGGTGGACGGCATCATCCGCATCGCCCTGTTCCTGCTTTTCATCTGGGGCACTTCGCTGTGGAAGGACATCCGCCGGGTTTACGAGTACCACGGAGCCGAACACAAAACCGTTTTTGCTTTCGAGTCGGGCGACCCGCTCAGCATCCCCGAGGCGCAAAAGTATTCCACGTTTCATCCCCGCTGCGGCACCAGCTTTCTGATGACGGTGATGCTGATCTCGATCGCCTTCTACACAGCCGTGCCGGTTTACACTTTCTGGGCTCGCTTCGCCATCCGCATCGCGTTGCTGCCGCTGATTGCCGGGGTGTCCTACGAGATTATTCGCTTTGCCGCTAAGCACCGCGGTTCGCTGTTCGCCCTGATGACCGCCCCGGGCCTCTGGTTGCAGCGCATTACCACTCAGCCGCCTGCCGATGATCAGGTGGAGTGCGCGATCGTGGCCTTGAACGAGGCCATGGCGCTGGAAGCGCAAAAGGGCGGGGAATTGGTGATCGCCTAGCGGCCTGACGCCGCGAACAGTTACACTCTACTCAGGTTCTTCCACCAAAAGGCGCTGTCGATGACTCCTACTCAGGCGGGGAGCCGGCAGCTGAGGGCCGACCGCTGTCCAAGCTTAGAAAATAACTTATGTTTGAGAGATTGGACCAACTCGAAACCCGCTACCAGGACCTGGAGCGCTCGCTGGCTTCGCCGGAGGTGATCTCCGACTCCGCCAAATACCAGAAGACTGCCAAAGCTCACAGCGAGCTCACCCCGGTAGTGGAGAAGTACCGCGAATACAAGGACTTGAAGCGAGGTATTGAGGAGAGCAAAGCGGTGCTGGCGGAGGAGAAGGACCAGGAGATGCGCGCCTACGCCCAGGAAGAGCTGGACAAACTGGAGGGGCGCGCTGGACAGGTAGAACAGGAGCTCAAGGTTCTGCTGCTGCCCAAGGATCCTAACGACGAGAAGAACATCGTTCTGGAAATCCGCGCCGGCACCGGCGGCGATGAGGCCACGCTTTTCGCCGCGGAAATGTTCCGCATGTACACGCGCTACGCGGAGACGCAACGCTGGAAGGTGGAGGTGCTCTCGACCTCCGAGTCGGGGGTGGGCGGCCTGAAAGAGGTGATCGCCATCATCGAGGGCGACCGCGTCTACTCGCGACTGAAGTATGAGAGCGGGGTGCATCGGGTGCAGCGGGTGCCTCAGACCGAGCAGCAGGGCCGGGTGCACACTTCCGCGGTGACGGTGGCCGTGCTGCCCGAGGCCGAAGATGTGGATATCAAGATTGAAGCCAAGGACCTGCGTATTGACACCTTCTGCTCCTCCGGCCCGGGCGGCCAATCGGTGAATACGACGTATTCCGCGGTACGCGTTACCCACATTCCGACAGGGGTAGTGGTGAGCTGCCAAGACGAAAAATCGCAAATCAAGAACCGGGAAAAGGCCATGCGAGTGCTGCGCTCCCGACTCTACGAGATCGAACTGCAGAAACAGCAGGAGCAACTGGCCAAGGAGCGACGGGCGATGGTGGGGAGCGGCGACCGCAGCGAGAAGATCCGAACTTACAACTTCCCGCAGAACCGGGTCACCGATCACCGCATCGGCTTGACCTTGCACCAACTGGGCGACGTGATGGACGGCAAGCTCCAGCCCATCATTGATGCGCTTGTTACCCACTACCAGGCGGAAAAGCTGAAGCAGGAAACAGCCACAGTGGGGTGAAGGCGGTTCTCAGTTCTCAGTAAAATCGGATTGTACTGAGAACCGAGAACTGCCCCATGCAGCTTCGCCAAGCCATTCAAACTGCCATCCAGCGGCTGGAAGCCGCCCACGTGGGTTCGCCGCGCATGAACGCCGAACTCCTGGCCATGTTTGTGCTGGGGTGCGACCGTGCCTACCTTTATGCTCATGACGAGCGCGCGCTGACCAAAGACGAGATGGCGCGTTACGATGACGCCTTGGGCGAGCGCGCCGGCGGCGTGCCGGCGCAATACATCACCGGCCACCAGGAATTCTGGGGTATGGACGTGATTGTGTCGCCCGCCGTGCTCATCCCCCGGCCTGAGACCGAGCATGTGATTGAAACCGTGCTCGCGCTGGCGCGCGACCAGCCTCCACAGAACATGGTGGATGTGGGCACCGGCTCCGGCTGCATTGCTCTGGCGCTGGCCAAGGAATTCCCCCAGGCAAGGGTCCATGCCACAGACATTTCCGCCGAAGCCCTGGAAATAGCGCGCGCCAATGCGGCCCGCCATCAGCTTCAGGAACACATTCAGTTCCACCAGACCGATCTGCTCGCCGGCATGGAGCAGGGTGCCTTGGACTATGTGGTTTCCAATCCTCCTTATATAGGCGATTGGGAGGCCGATTCCGTCGAAGCTCAAGTGCGCCGCTTCGAACCGCGCCTGGCCCTCTTCGCCGGGCCCAGCGGCCTGGAAGTGTTCGCCCGGCTCGTTCCCCAGGCGCGCAGAGCCCTGCAGCATGGAGGCTGGCTGGTAATGGAAATTGGGCATTCCGGCCGGGAGAGGGTTTGCGAGCTTCTCAAAGATTGGGAGGAGATTCGCATCACCAACGATCTGCAGGGCATTGCCCGAGTGGTAGCGGCGCGGAGGTAACGAGGATGGGGCCCGGTTGCGCTCCAAATGTTTGGGTTGGTCGGGTGAAACCTTACGCCACTCCTGCCACTCGAAACAGCTTCATCTGTTCCTCGAATTTCACTCCTTCCAGTTCGAGCAGCCAGCGTTTGGCTGGTAAGCCGCCGCCGTAGCCGCCCAGGGTGCCATCGGAAGCAATCACCCGATGGCAAGGCACCACAATGGCAACAGGATTATCGTGATTGGCCATGCCCACGGCTCGGAATCCGCGCGGCTGTCCTACTGTCCTGGCTATGTCCGCGTAGGTGCGCGTTTCGCCATAAGGGATGCTTAGCAGAGCCTGCCAGCAGCGCCGCTGAAAGTCGGTGCCGCGCAGGTCGAGCTCAAAGCTGAACTCGCGCCGGC
The DNA here is from genome assembly GCA_035702725.1 of Terriglobales bacterium. Lineage (GTDB taxonomy): Bacteria > Acidobacteriota > Terriglobia > Terriglobales > Acidobacteriaceae > JAICWP01. Next base: position 6,962 of record DASSQB010000600.1, read on the forward strand.
GACCGGCGAAGTATTGCTCCAACTCCAGAGCATACGGCCGCATTTTCGTCGCTGATTCCTGCCAGGTCGCATGGGCGAAGTTAGCGGTTCGAGGCGGAAACGCCCCGCGCGCGAATTCCAGAAGCGCCAGGCCACGTTCCGAAGCCACGAGCAACAACGGTCCAACCGGAGAAGAGGGCATGCGCCAGTAGTGCAGTGTTTCCATGGATATCAGCCTAGCACAGGCTTTGCCGCCCGCCATTCGAACTGGACAAGCGCCCTCAGAAGCAGAGGGAAAGCTCATCGCTAGAACTCCAGGTGCAGTCGCAGAGAGGGTACGAGGACGGGACCACGGTCGCGGTTGTAGCCGGGATTAACAACATGCTGCAGGCCCGGCGCGACGTAAACGCCGCGCCACAGGTGGGCCGTGTAGTAGGTCTCAACAATATTCTCACGTCCATAGTTGAGCTTACCGTCGCCAATCAGAAAACCGTAGCCGCCGACGCCCAGATAATTCTGGTGGTCGCGGGAAATGGCATTGCTGACGAAAGCGAGGCCGGCGCGGTCGAATCGCCGATGCCAAAGGGAGCCATTGGCGCCCAGGCCGCCGACAAACGTCTGGTCGACTTCGGTGTAGGCGAAGGATTCCGTCTTGCCATTGTTCCAGCCAAACCGTCCAAAGGCGGCAAGGGTGCTCGTGAGGTGCTGCTCCAGGTTGACGCCGAATCCGTATTTCCGGGTGATCTGCCAGGGGTGGTTGCTAATATCAGGCGCCGGAACCAACCCCTCGTCAAATTGTGCGACCGCCCGGCGGTAGATTCCCATGTTGGCGTAGTTGGCGAACGCGAGTACCCGAATTACCCCATCCTTCTTGGGAATTAGTCCACGGCGCAGTTCGTATTCGAAGTTTTCTGCGTGCGCCTGCCAGGGTTTCCACACCAGGTCAATGCCATTGGCCACCTTGGGCATCAAAGCTTCCCCAAAGCGAAAGCCCCAATTACCGTCTTCGTAGTCGGCGACTACCCCCAGGGTATAGCCACGCGTGTCGGCGGCGTAGTCGTAGGCACCATTGTTGTCTACGGCCCAGTTGAGAAACTGGAAATGGGTGTCCGACCCGGGCGAGTTCACATCGAAAAAATCCACCATGCTGAACTTTCCGAAGCGGATTTCGAGGCGCCGGCGTGGGAGTTCCTCGAATAAGGAGAGGAAGCTGCGCTGGTTCTCAACCTTGTCCCTGCTCAGCGCGAACACCTTGTGCACCATGCCCCGCGCCAGGTAGGGCGCCTTGCTCAAGAACGGATTACGCACAATATCCAGATTTGGAAATCCGGCTATGCCCAAGCCGGTGCTCAGTGCTGCACCGCCGGCCTCCTCCACATCCACCAGTACCTCGGTGGAATTATTGAGCCGCACTCCGGTGTAGAGGGTCAGGAGCCGCGAGGTGGCCTTCTCGTAACTCGGGTCCATGCTGTTCCTGCCGCTATAAGGCGCGTGGAACGGAGGATGCGTTTGAAAGATGAAATTCATCTGGCCGGACAGCCAGTAGCGTGTGTCATTCAGATGCGGAAACATCGCCGGCAGATCATCGAGCTTTGCGGCAGAAGATTCCGCTGTGTCGTTCGCGGGAGCGGCCTGGTCGGAGTATGCTCGTGTGACCTGATCCGCAGACACAATGGTGGCCTGTGCCGGTGGCTGCTGGCCTCTGGCCAGGGGAACCCCCCCTATGGCGGCGAAAAGACACACCATAGCCGGCAGTGCCCAACGGCCCCGGTCGCGTGGGCCGCAGGTGGCTTTCCCGTCTTGTGCTTTGATCAGCAAACTACTTCTCCCTGTTTTGAAGCACCAAGTCATTCTACGGTTTAGTCCAGCATCCGATGTTTCAGGTTCATTACATCGCGGTAAGGAACAACTTCCAGTTTTTGTCGGTCGCAGGAAGCGCCCTGAATCTGCAGCGAATGAAGGCGTCGGCCGCTTGTTTCATGGTACTCGGCGGATTCAGGCTAATCACACGTTCTACTAGGGTGACCGCGGGTTGGTATAGTAGCTGCTTTGGAGGCCGTGATGGGTCGCAAGACGCAAGAGTCGCGCAGGCTGCAGAAGCGCGCCGAGGCGGTGATTCCGGGCGGAGTGGACTCGCCGGTGCGGGCCTTCCAGGCGGTGGGTGGCGAGCCGCCTTTTATCGTGCGCGGTCAGGGATCGCACATCTGGGACGCCGACGGCAACGAATACATCGAATACCTGGGCT
>DASSQB010000601.1:0-2895 GCA_035702725.1 Terriglobales bacterium
TCGTTGGCTTTCTTCATTCGCCTGAAGCTGGCCAAGGGAAAGGGCGGGCAGGAGGTGCTGCCGGTGATTTACCAGGACAATTACTTCTCCCTGCTGCCGGGCGAAAAGCGGGATGTGACCATCAGCTATCGCAGCAGCGACCTGGGTGGCGCCAAGCCGGCAGTGGAGGTGAGCGGCTGGAACGTGGCGCCCGCCTCCGCGGAATAATCCTTAACCACAAATGTCACGAAGGAACACAAAGGCATTCAAAGAGCCTTCGTGATCCTTTGTGTCCTTTGTGGTGAAGCTTGTGGTTTTTATTCTTCGGCGGGAATATCGAAGTCCACCAGCTCGCCCTTGAAGCCCTTGGTCTTCCACGCGCCGTAAGCAATGCCCGCACCCATCCAGATGCTGCCCGCGATCTTGGCCGGGGTGCTCAGGTTGAGCCACAACAGCAGGCAGACGAAGAATCCAATTCCTGGTGGAATCAAATTGGTCAGCTTCTTCTCAGGATTGCGCAAGTAGTAGCGCACAAAGGCGGCGGCGTTCACCCCCATGAAGGCGATGAGGGCGCCAAAGTTCAGCATCTCCGCGCCCAGCCCGTACCCGGTGTTCTGGCTGCCGGCCATGATAGGCAACAGAAACGCTCCCGCCAGCGCCAGCCCGCCCACGAACAAAACGTTATTGCGCGGAATGTGCCGCTTGGGGTGAATGGCGCCAAAGAACGATTTGGGTAACGCGTTGCTGCGCCCCATGCCGTAGAGCAGGCGCGCCGCGCCCAGTTGCGCGCCCATGCCGGAGCCGAAGTTGGCCACCAGCAGCGTGACTCCCACAATCACCAGCAACGGCTTCCAGGCCACTGCGGCTACGTAAACATACGCCGTGTCCACGTTGGGGTAGGGCCTGGATATCGGCCACAGCAGCTGCGCGACATATACCTCGGCCGCGGAGAGCAGCCCGATCACCAGGCAGGTCAGCACCGTGGCCAGCAGAATGTTGCGCCGCGGATTTTCCGCCTCTTCCGACAAAGTCGAGATGCCGTCAAACCCGATGTAGGTCAGCACCGCGATGGAAGTTCCGCCCAGCACCGCCTTGGTGGACCAGGTCGCCGGATTGTAGAAGGGATTGCTGAAGAATCCCGCACCATGGGGAGCGCCGAAGATGTAGCGCGCGGCGGTCACGAAAATGATGGCAATCACCACGCCCATGCCCAGCGCCAGCCCGGCATTCACTCGGGCCGAGGTCTTGATGCCCCGCATGTTTATAAACGTAAACAGCAGCGCGAAGAAAACCGCCCATATCCAGTAGGGCACGCCAGGCGCGAAGGTAACCGCCTGCTGGCTGCACCAGATGACGCAGATGATGGGATTAAGCATGTAGTCCATCACCATGCTCCAGCCGGTCACGTAGCCGAGCCCGGCGTTGATCTCCTGCCCCACGTAGGTGAAGGCCGAGCCGGCGCTGGGATAGGCGCGGGCCATGCGCCCGTAGCTGATGGCGGTGAAGAGCATGGCCACCATGGCGATGAGGATAGTGGTAACCACGTGTCCGCGGGCGCGCGTGCTGAGAACGCCGTAGACGGACATGGGCGCCACCGGCTGAATTACGATCACGCCGTAAAGAATCAGGTCCCAGAGAGTGAGGGCGCGGCGCAGCTTGGGGCCGGCGGTTTGGGTCCCGGTGGTGGGTGAAGTTGACATGTGCCTCGCTCCCGGCGTGCTGCCCGTTTCTAGCACTTAGGGAAACCAAACGCAAGCATTCGAAACATTTCGCGCTTTACAGCCGCCGTGCGGCGGCGGTAACATCCCGCCGCAAGCCTGATTCCCATTTCCAGCCTCACGGGGAGGGCCATGAACCAGCCAGCGGCGCGCAAGCGCTTTTCAGTTTACCTGTTTGTCCTTCTCATTTCCTCATTTGCCTTCAGCCAGGCAGCCGGCCAGAGCATTCAGGAAAAGCTGGGCTATCCGCCCTCCGCCCGCCTGCTGGTCATCCATGCTGACGACTTTGGCGGCTCCCACTCCATCAATCACGCCATTATTGAAGCTCTGGAGCATGGGTGGGTCACCTCCGCCAGCATCCTGGTGCCCGCACCCTGGTTCCCGGAGGCGGCGCAGTGGGCCAAAGCGCACCCCGACATGGACCTCGGCATTCACCTTGACCTCAACAGCGAGTGGACTACCTTCCGCTGGGGCCCGGTCAGTTCCAAGGACCAGGTGCCCAGCCTGCTCGATTCCGAAGGCTACTTTCCTCTGGTCGAGGACCAGGTAGCGCAGAACGCCAAAATCCCGGAAGTGCAGAAGGAACTGCGCGCGCAGATTGACCGTGCCCGCGCCTGGGGCGTGCACCTTACCCATCTCGATACGCACATGGCAACGCTGACGCACACACAGCAGCTATTCGACGCCTACAAGGCGCTGGGCCATGAGTACGGCTTGCCGGTTTTGCTGGAGAGGGCGCCTGGCGAGCCGGTACCGCCGGGCTACGTGATTCCCCGGGACGAAGCGCTGACGGATACCGTGCTGCAGATGGTGCCGGGCGTGCCCATTGATCAGTGGTTGGACTGGTACAAGAAGACGCTGACCCCGCTCAAGCCCGGCGTTTATCAGCTGATCGTGCATCTGGCCTCCGACGACCCCGAGATGCGCGGCGCCACCTACAAGCACCCCGACTGGGGCGCGGCCTGGCGCCAGGCGGATTTTGACATGGTCAGCAGCCCCGAATTTCAGCAGTTCCTCAAAGACCAGGGATTCATTCTGGTGAAGTGGAAAGATCTGGCCAAGGCTCAGCCGGCCGACTACGCGCGCCGTAAACCCTGATTCACCACAAAACCATTCACCACAAAGGACTCGTAGGATCACAACGGATGGAAACCAGGAATCGCAAGAAAGGACCCTGAGGTAATCGTGGTCGGAATTG
>DASSQB010000602.1:0-4529 GCA_035702725.1 Terriglobales bacterium
AGCCCGAGATTAAGCCCTTGCAGGGCCGGTTGGCTTCCTACCCAATCCACGGCCGCGGTCACCCGCTCGGCGAGTAAATCAATGTTGAAGCGCAGCTCGGCGGTGCGCGAGTCTATCTGGTCCTCGGCGGGAGTCAGCAGATCCATCAGCAGCGTTCCCATCCGGCCTTCCTGCAGCGCTCGGGCGACATAGCGGTTGCGCGGGCTGTATCGGCTGCTTCCGCTTCCGTGAGCAAACAGCACCACCCCCAGAGGCGAGTCCGGCAGCGCCAGCTCGCCCTCCAGTTCGACCAGGCTCGCCTTTATCCGTATTTCGCTTAGGGCTCCCTTTGCCACAGTTGCCTCCTTGCCGTCGAGCGGCGGACCAGCTCAGGCGGCAACTTCGTTCAGGGTTTCCGGTTTGGCCGGTCCCCGGAAGCGAACCACCGTCCGGCTGCCGTCTGCCGCTTCGATCTGCAGCCCCGCGTGCTCCCCGGTCTTTGTTTCCAGAAACACCACCCGAATAGGATCGCTCACAAAGTGGGTGAGATGATCATCCGGGGTATTGCCCAGCGCAATTGAAATCCGGTCGTGACCCTCGGAATACTCCGGCGTTATGCCCTCCAGTTTCAGGTTCTCAGCTTCTACCTCACTCCTGCCATGCCCCGCCGGGACCTCCAGGGTCACCAGCCACCCCTCGTGCTGGCGGCTGAATCCGTCGAGGAACGACAGCCACTCGCCCCGGGGAATCTCCTGGCCCGACGCTTTGTCGGAGCGGTCCTGTTTGTGCTCGCCCATTTATTCGCTCCTTTTTCGTTCCAACAACGCTTGCACCCGCCATAAATGACAGAATCTCACGCGGTGCGCAGAGGGCGTTGTTCCGCGGCGCTGCGGTTCAGCAACTCCCGTACTGCCTCATCGCTGACCTGGGGAAATTCCTCATACCACTGTCCCACTGCCTGAAAGCGCTCGGGCGTGTCCAGGCAGATCACGTGATCCACTGCGCTTTCGGAGCGCAGCTCAGCGCAGGTGGAAGCAGCGGCCACGGGCGCCGCCACTACGATGGCGGCCGGATCGCGATCGCGCACCGCCGTCACTGCGGCGCGCATGGTTGAGCCGGTTGCCAATCCGTCGTCCACCAGGATAAGGGCCTGGTGGCGCAGCGGCAGAGGCGGACGATTGCCGCGGTACTCGTGCTCACGACGTTCCACCTCCTGCTGCTCGCGGGCGGCCACCTCGCGAATCACCGCGTCGGGAATGTTCAGGCTGTGCACCACATCGGGGTTGAGCACGATCACTCCGCCCGAAGCGATGGCGCCCATGGCCAGTTCCGGCTGGCCGGGCGTTCCCAGCTTGCGCACCACAAACACATCCAGGGGCGCATTCAGCGCCTGTGCCACCTCATAACCGACCACCGCTCCGCCCCGGGGCAGGGCCAGCACTACGACGTCGCCGCGTCCGGCAAAGCCCATCAGCTTTGTGGCCAGCGCCCGGCCTGCTTCTGCTCGGTCTCGAAACACTATTCCTCCTTGGCCCGCGACTCCGGCGTGTTTGCTTCAGGGCTAAGAGTACTCCCGGGAAGTGGGATGTGCCCACAGCGAAGAAAGGTTTCAAACTCTAAGAGTGTACCGATTGCTTCTTACGATTACGCAACCGCAATGAGGCTCAGCACGCCTTGTCGCTCGCGCGGCCCGTCGAACTCCATCAGCACCACGCGCTGCCACGTGCCCAGCACGAGACTTCCCCGCTCCACTGGCAGCGCCACCGAAGTCCCAATCAGGGCGGAGAGGATGTGGTCCGGAACATGCGCCGGATTGTGCGGATGGCGGTAGCGCAGCTTGGGAATCATGGCTTCAAACGCATCCAGCATGTCCAAGTCGGTGCCCGGGTCGAGGTCGGCAGTGGTCAGGGCGGCGGTGGTGTGCAGGATAGACATGTGGCAGATGCCGCTCTGCTCGGCATACGACTTTTTCAGAATCCGGTTCACCTCGTCGGTGATGTCAACCACTTCCCGCTTGCGATGGGTCTTTACCAGCAGCTTGTGCATAGCCGTGCCTTCTGAAAAAGTTAGGATGCGCAGGCAGCGATCCAGATGAGTGTAACTGTCAAGAAGGCAGCTTGGTGCCAATACCCCGGCGCCGGGCCTCGTCCACCACGCGCCGCGCTACCACCACATCATAGATGCCCAGACCCAGAATGATGGCCAGTAGCCGTTCGTCATCGCGTTGTCGCCCCGGCCGCATGCCCGCGATCACGCGGCCCAGTTCTTCCGCTTCGGCCCAGGTGCGAAAGGTGCCCTTCTCGCGCGCCAGTGCCATAGTCGGCAAGTCGTCGGTGAAGCGGCGGTCGAAGTGGGCCACGGCGGCGGCAGGCCAGCTGGCATCCAGGTCCACTACGGAGGCAAACACGCCGCTGCGCAACCACTCCGGCGCGATGGGTGGCTCACCGTTCACCCGCGGCCACGTCGTGGTGGTCACCACCACATCGGCTTCGCGTACCGCCAATTCGACCGAAGCGACCGCCTTCACTTCCAGACCGTGGGCCTTGGTTACATCCCGCCGGAAAGCTTCCACCGCATCGGCCCGCGGAGCATAAACCAGCACCCGCTTCAGCCGCGGCAAGACTTGCTTCAGCGCCGCCACATTCGAGCGTGCCTGCACGCCCGCGCCCAGCACGCCCACGGTCTGCGATTCGGGCCGGGCCAGCGCTCGCGCAGCCACCGCCGTTGCCGCTCCGGTTCGCGCTGCCGTTATCCAGCCAGCGTCCATTATTGCCTCGGGCAGGCCACTTTCGGGGTGGGCCAGGATAATGAGCCCGTTCAGGGCCGGCAGCCCGCGCTCCTTGTTCTTGGGAAAGGCCGCCACCCACTTCATCCCGCCCGCCTGCGCGGCCTGCACCCAGGCCGGCATGGCCTGCAGCAAGGTGCCGGGAAAGGGATGAATAGTGTGTTTGGGCGGCATCAGCACCCGCCCGTGTGCCTTCTCAGTGAGCGCAAGTGTCACCGCTTCAATAACTTCCTGCAGAGGAGGCGCGGCGGCCGCCACCTCGTCACGGGTCAGAGAGAGAAGTTCAGGCACAGTGGGCAGCCGCACAGCGGCGAAGGCTCCAAAATGGAGTAATTTCCCTACAAAATTGGAGAAATGCACCAAAAATGGTGCGCTCTATCAAAGCGATTGCTTATCTGCCAGCGCCCGCGCTGGTCTGCTTGCCAAATTTCTGGGCAAAGAAGTCGCCGCGGTTCCACGCCGGAGGCTGCGCCTGCTCAGCCACCTCGTAGCCGATCAGAAAATTCAGCCGCGTGCACTTCGCTGCCGAATCGTAATAGAACGGCTGGTTCATGTTGTCCTTAGGCGTGTGGTAGAGGGTGGTCATCCACGTCTTGATTATTTTTTCCCCGTTCAGCTTGGGGTCGGAGCTCTGCAAGCCATCCGTTACGTTCACGGCGGGAATGTCCTGGCGCACGAATGAATACTGATCGCTGCGAATGAAGAATACCTCTTCCGGCATGGGATCGGGACTGATCTGGTAGCCCATCATCTTGGCCGCCTGCTGTACATCCGCGTTCAGCGAGGAGTGTTCGACCCCCAGGGGCACAATGTCCTTCAGCGGATAGAGCAGCCCGGGTGCGCTGTCAATGTTGACGTTGGCCACGATGTCCTGCTTCGGCACAGTGGGATTGTTGGCGAAATAATCGGAGCCCAGCAGGCCCTTCTCTTCGCCGGTCACAAACGCGAACAGTATGGAGCGGCGCGGGGGATGCGGCAGGCTGGTAAAGGCACGTGCCACCTCCAGCAGGGCCGCGACGCCGGAGGCATTGTCAAAGGCGCCGTGGCAGATGTTGTCGCCGTCTACGGGAGTACAGCGGCCGAGATGATCCACGTGAGCGGTGTAGACCACGTACTGATCGCGCAGCTTGGGGTCGGAGCCGCGCAGCAAACCCAGAATGTTGGAACTCTCGACTTCGGTGTGCTTGCTGACCATGTGCTGCTTTACCGTCACCGGTAGGGGGAACGCCTGCGGTTGGCTGGCCTTGGCGGCGGCAAAAACCTGGTCGAGCGTCTTGGGAGCGCCGGCGAACAGCGCTTCCGCGCCGCTCTGGCTGAGCAACCCTGCCGCCTTCAATTGCGGAAACACGTCGTGCGGATTTCCCTTGTCATCCAGCCAGCGCAGGGCGCCGGAACGGATCTGAGGAGTGATCCACTGCCAGGGATAGCGCTTCTGGTCTTCCGGAGACAACAGGGCGAGCAGGCCCACAGCGCCATGGGCTACAGCAGTCTCCGCTTTGACGATGCCATCGGAATAATAAGCGCGCTCGGTGGAAGGAAAGCTGGCGGGCGCTCCATATAGAACCACAACGATCTTGCCGCGTGTGTCCGCACCCGCGTAGTCGTCGTAGTGGCGCTCCGGAGCGCTCACCCCATAGCCGACAAAAACCACGGGCGCATCCATGCTCACGTCGGTAAAAGACACGGCGCCGGAAGTTTCGTAGTCTTCCCCTTCCTTGAGCGCCTGCTCCTTGCCATCGCGCACCAGTACGAGTGAACTCTGGTC
>DASSQB010000603.1:0-9570 GCA_035702725.1 Terriglobales bacterium
GAGTGTTGACGCCAAGCGACTCGAACCTGCTCCGGCAACTTGCTGAATAAGGATGGCAGTGAAGAACAAGGTCGTACTTTTCTATCCCCGGTACGATGGCCCGCCGTTGAGCGCGCCCATGTGTCTGCTGGCGCTGGCATCGCCGTTACTTGACGCGGGTTATCGTGTGGCGGTTGTTGATGCCGCTCTGGGCGGGGACTTTGAAGGCAAGATTGCGCGGGAAGTGGCCGACCCGGAGACGGTCTGCCTGGGAATTTCAGTATTGACCGGGCCTATGATTCGCGGCGCCATCCGTGTGGCGCGGCGCACCAAGCAACTGCATCCGCATCTTCCGGTGATTTTCGGCGGCTGGCATCCCACGCTTTTGCCCGAACAGACACTGCAGCCGGATTTTGTGGACGCGATTGTTCGTGGCCAGGGAGAGGTGACTTTCGTTGAGGTTGTGGAGCGGTTGGCCCGTGGGGATGGGCTGGAAGGCGTGCGCGGCACTTCCCACAAGAGCACCGGCAAAGTAGTGAACGAGGCCGAGCGGCCAGTGGTGAACGTCAACCAGTTGCCGCTGCCGGCGTATCACCTGGCTGATCACGATTCCTATGCGCGCATCTGTGGTGTTCGCAAACTGGCATATGCCACCAGCGTTGGCTGCCCTTATGCCTGCCACTACTGCACGGACCAGGTGTTCTATAACCGGCGCTTCAACGCGCTCACCGCTTCGCGCACGGTGGCGGAGATGGTGGAGTTGGCGCAGCGTTATCGCGCCGATGAAATCGCGCTGCTGGATTCCAACTTTCCCGTGGACGTGCATCGCGCGGTGGCCATCGCTCGCGGCATCCTCAATTCCGGCGTGCGGTTTCGCTGGACCTTTCAGGCCTCTACCGATTTTCTGTGCCGCATGAGCGACGAGGAGGTTCAGGTGCTCGCCGCTAGCGGCGTTACCCACATGGGCTTCGGCACCGAATCGGCCTCTCTCGAAGTGCTTGCGCTCATGAACAAAAAGCACCAGCGCATTGACCAGATGTATGAGACCGCGCGCAAGGCGGAGAGAGCCGGCATCCATCTGACATTCAATCTGATTTTCGGCTATCCCGGCGAGACCGAGGCGGATCGCATCGAAACCTTCCGCATCATGGGCGACATTGCGCGGCAGTTTTGGAACGTCAGCTTTTCGCCCAACATTTTCACCCCCTACCCCGGGATAGACATTTGGCCGCAGCTACGGGCACTGGGCGTGCACGAGCCGCAATCGCTGGAGGAATGGATAGAGCTGCCGCTGGGGCAGAACATTCTGCCCTGGCTGCAAGGAGAGGAACTGCGGCGGCTGCGCAGCATGCTGGAGTTTTTCCTGCTGCACAACCAGATTCGCAAAGCCACGAAGAACTCGCCGTGGTTGCGGACGGGATTGCGCCGCATGCTGACAGCGCCCGTGCGCTGGCGGGTGCGCACCAACCACCTGGCTTTTCCCTGGGAACTATGGCTGGCGCGGGGCGCGGAAAAGCTCGTCACGCGGCGTTCGCTGCTCACCGGGCAGCCACTCGGCCACAGCATGGATGAGGTCTGTTGATGCAGGAGGCTATGCTTGGTTGACGTCTTGCTAACTCATTCCTACCACCTGTTCTATGACCGGAAACAGGTGCGCAAGATGCAACCGTACCCGCCTCTGGGGACGCTCTATGCCGCCGCCTTGCTGCGCCAGCACGGCTTTTCGGTTGCGGTGTTCGACACCATGCTGAATGATCCCGAGGAGGGCTTCGCCGCCGCCCTCGCTCGTTATCGCCCACAGTTGGTGGCCATCTACGAGGACAGCTTCAATTTTCTTTCCAAGATGTGCCTTACCCGCATGCGCGAGGTGGCGTTCCACATGATTCGCAACGCCCGAGCGGCAGGGGTTCCGGTAGTGGTGAATGGATCGGATGCCTCCGACAATGCCCAGGAATACTTGCAGCACGGCTGCGAATGCGTGCTGCTGGGTGAAGCGGAACAGACGCTGCTGGATGTGATTCAGGCTTTGCTTGGGCCGTACTGGCCGAACTGGGACCGCATTCCTGGCATCGCGTTCCTGCGCGCGCCTGATGGCAACCTGGTGCGCACTGCCTCGCGGCCGTTGATTCGTGACCTTGACTCTTTGCCCTTTCCCGCGCGCGACCTGGTGGACCTGGAGCCCTACCGCAAGGCCTGGAAGAGCGCGCACGGATTCTTCTCGCTGAACTTGGCATCCAGTCGCGGTTGTCCTTATCGGTGCAACTGGTGCGCCAAGCCCATTTATGGAAATGCTTTCCATACGCGCTCCGCGGAAAGCGTGGCCCAGGAAATGAAGCTGTTGAAAGAGCAGTGCGGCGCCGAGCATCTTTGGTTTGCCGACGACATCTTCGCGCTCAAACCAAGCTGGGCAGGCGAATTGGCCGCGGCAGTGGAGCGCCTGGATGCCGCCGTGCCCTTCAAGATGCAATCGCGGGTGGATTTGATGACCCGGCCTACTGTCGCCGCTCTGCGCCGCGCAGGCTGCGCGGAAGTCTGGAGGGGGGCGGAATCCGGCTCACAAAAAATTCTGGATGCGATGGACAAGGATACGCGCGTGGAACAGATTGCCGCCGCCCGCGAGAATCTGCTTCGCCATGGAATTCGCGCCTGCTACTTCCTGCAGTTCGGCTATCCCGGCGAGGCCTGGAGCGACATTCAGAAAACCATTGAATTGGTTCGCTGTACTCGCCCAGATGACATAGGTGTCTCCGTGTCGTATCCCTTGCCGGGGACCAGGTTTTACGAACGCGTGGTTGAAGAACTCGGAGCCAAGACCAACTGGTCGGATAGCGACGACCTGGCCATGATGTTTCGCGGTGCCTACACCGACGAGTTCTACCACGCTCTGCACGACGCCCTGCATGCCGAAGTTGAGACCTGGAGTCGCTCCGCGGATGTGCCCGCGCGGAGCGCACCAGATGTGCAAGCGCTGTGGAAGCGAGTCTTCTGCCTGGAGAAGACATGCCGAAAGCAGAACCCGACACCAAGTCCGCGCAACGACGCGATGGCAGCCGCTGTCCAATTTGCCGACTGAACCAGCATGGACCTGTTACTCACTCACGGGTACTTCTTACGCGAGGATCCCAAGGAACTCCAGATCATGAAGCCCTATGCTCCTCTGGGGATCCTCTATCTTTGCTCGCACCTGCGCCAGAAGGGATTCAAGGTCGAGGTTTTCGACAGCACATTTTCTACTTATCAGGACTTGTTATTCGCGCTTGAGCATACCCCGCCCTCCGTGCTCGGCATTTACGCGAATCTGATGACGCGCGCCAACGTTGTGAAGATCCTCAAAGCCGCGAAGGCTGCTGGCTGGCAAACGGTGGTTGGCGGGCCCGAGCCGGGTTCCTACATTCGCGAATACCTCGAGGCCGGGGCTGACGTGGTGGTCATCGGTGAAGGCGAACTGACGCTGGAGGAGTTGCTCCCCGCAATGCGCGAGGATCCACCTGCGGCGCTCCATCGCGTAAATGGAATTGCATTTCGTCTTCCCGACGGAAATATTCACGTGACACTTCCGCGGGCGCAGATCGCCAACATAGACCTGCAGCCGTGGCCGGCGCGGGAGGCCGTGGATATTGACCAATACGTGCAAACGTGGCGCGCTCACCATGGCCAGGGGTCAGTGTCGCTGATTACTGCGCGCGGTTGCGCATACCGCTGCCGCTGGTGCAGCCACCAGGTGTTTGGTAAAACCCATCGCCGCAGAAAGCCGGCTTCGGTAGCGCAAGAACTGGAATGGCTGCTGGGACGGTATGCGCCTGACATGGCCTGGTTTGCCGATGATGTGTTCACAATTCACCATGGATGGCTCTACGAATATGCCGCTCTGGCGAAGGAGCGCGGGCTCCTGATCCCGTTCGAATGCATTACCCGGGCTGACCGGTTGAATGAGAAGGTGGCGGATACGCTTGCTGAGCTGCGGTGCTTCCGCGTGTGGATCGGCTCGGAAAGCGGCTCGCAACGCATTCTGGACGCAATGGAGCGCGGCGTCACCGTGGAGCAGGTACAGCACGCGGTAGCGCTGTGCAAGTCCCGGGGCATTCAAACCGGCATGTTTCTCATGTGGGGTTACCAGGGCGAGGAACTCAGCGACATTTTTGCCACGGTGGATCATGTAAAACGCAGCGACCCGGATGTTTTCTTTACCACGGTAGCTTATCCGATAAAAGGGACACCGTATTTTGACGAAATAGCGACACAGGTGGTGAGTTCAACGGCGTGGGAGCAGGGTTCGGATCGGGATTACCGCGTGCGCGGGCGGCACTCACGCCGCTTTTTTCAATTTGCCGACGAACTGCTGCGCAGCGAAGTAGAGCTGAGCCGGCTGCAGAAGCAGCACGATGGCGCAGACAGCGCGGCTCTGCAGGCGCAAATCGCCGTCGCCCGCCACGGGCTGCAGACCACATATTCGGAGATGGAGGCCTGAGATGACCGCTGTGGCACAGCTCCGCCTCGCTCCCTTCGACGCGCTGGCGGAGTCTTACGACCGAATCTTTACCGATTCCCTGATCGGCCGCGCTCAGCGCAGTGCGGCTTGGCGGCACTTGGATAGCACATTCCTGCCCGGCCAGCGTGTGCTCGAGCTTAACTGCGGAACCGGCGTAGATGCGCTCCACCTTGCTGAAAGAGGGGTACGGGTGGACGCCTTCGATGTTTCTTCTGCCATGATCGGCGTGGCCAACCGGCGGTTATCCGCCAGCGGTCGCCTGCCAGTGCGGTTTGACGTGCTGGCCACAGAGGATCTGGGCGCAGTTGATTCGGTTTACGACGGCGCTTTCTCCAATTTCGGCGGCTTGAATTGCGTGCAAGACTTGCGGCAGGTAGCGGCTAATCTTGCCCGCCTGGTTTGTCCTTTGGGCCATGTTGTGCTGTGCCTGGCAAGCCGGTTGTGCGTTTGGGAAACAGGATGGTGGCTGGCGCACGGTAAGCCTGCCAAGGCATTTCGCCGTCTGCGCAAGGGCGGCATCTCGGCCGAGTTGACCCCAGGCTCGCGCGTGCATGTGCAATATCCGCCCGTCCGCCAGCTTTGCCGCCTGTTCGCCCCTGAATTTTCATTGGTTGCGGTTCACGGTATTGGGCTATTTGTGCCGCCCTCCTACCTCGAGCCGCATGCGCGCCGATTCCCGAGCCTGCTCCGTGCGGCGGTGCGTTTGGATGGGCTGGTCAGTTCATTACCCGGCCTGCGTGGTGTTGCTGACCACGTGCTGCTGACATTCCGGAGGACGCCTCGGTGAACCCAATCGCCAATCTCACCAGCGTTCACGAAGAACGGCAGCCGGCAAAGCCAACCGTGCTGCTTACGCGTTGCCCGGCCTGCGCCCATGTAATCGGCTTGCTCGATCCCTCGGAAACCACCGAGCATGCCTGCGGGCTGTGCGGCTTCCATTTGCGCAATCGTGCCGGCGTCTGGCTGGCTCTTGCACCCGAGCGTGAACGATATTTTGAGCAATTCGTGCGTGAATATGAGCACGTACGCACCCTCGAAGGGCGCGGATCATCTTCACCTGATTACTATCTTTCTCTCCCCTATGCTGACCTGACCGGCCGCAATGCGTGGCAGTGGAGCATACGCGCAATCAGTTTCCGATACCTGCTGCGCAACATTCTTCCCAGCATTGAAAGTCGTATGGCGCGGCCGTTGGACATCCTCGATATCGGCGCAGGAAATGGATGGCTGAGCTACCGGCTGGCTCAGCGCGGCCATCTTCCCGTGGCCGTGGATCTGCTGGACAACGACGCTGATGGCCTGGGCGCCGCGCGCCATTACTACGGCAGCCTGGGCTGGTTGTTTCCGCGTTTCCAGGCGGAAATGGACTACTTGCCTTTCGCCGATGCGCAGTTCGACGTGGCCATCTTCAATGCGGCGCTGCATTACTCCGAGGATTATTGCTCCACTCTCAGGGAAGCGGTCCGGTGCCTGCGGCCAGGCGGGCACGTGCTCATCATTGATTCCCCGTTCTACCGAAGTGAAGAGAGTGGATACCGTATGGTTGATGAGCGAAAGCAGCAGTTCACGCGAGCTTTCGGCTTTGCCTCCGACAGCATTGGCAGCCGTGAGTTCCTGACCGCCACAGCTTTGGCCGAAGTTACAGCCAGCCTGCACCTGCACTGGAAGGTTCGCAAGCCTTGGTACAGCGTGAAGTGGGCTTTGCGGCCGGTGAAGGCCCGCATGCTGCGGCGCCGCGAGCCTTCAAAGTTTTACATCTTCTGGGCGGAGGTGGGCGGGTGATCATCCTATTCAATCCCCGCGCCACCAGCCCGCGCAGCCGGCGCTTTCCACTTTCGGTACTTGCGTTGGCCGCCGTCCTGGAGGGCAGGGAAGATTACACAATTGTTGACGGCAACGTTGACCCTGACCCGACCATGACAATCTGCGGCCTGATCGCCGCACACCAGGTTGAGCTTCTTGCGGTGACTGTGATGCCAGGCCCGCAGATGGCAGCCGCCATACCTGCCTGCCGTGCCGTGCGCTCCCGTTATCCGGGCGTGCCCATCGCGTGGGGAGGCTACTTCCCGTCTATCTATACCGAGGCGGCGCTGAACGCGGCCTATGTTGATTACGCGGTACGCGGGCAGGGGGAAGACACGCTGCTCGAATTGCTGCAGGTGCTGCGCGGACAACGCGCGCCGGACACAGTTCGCGGCCTGGCCTACAAGGATGCGCAGGGCAATCACCACAAAAATCTGGAGCGCGTGATGAAGGGACCGGATTCTTTTCCCTGGTATCCCTACCATCGCTTGCCGGTTCACAAATACGTGCTGCCGTCGTTTTTCGGCAAGCGCACGGCGGCGCACCATGCCAGCATCGGCTGTCCCTTCCAGTGCAGCTTTTGCGGCGTCGTCCCCGCTTACGGCAGCCGGGAAAAAATGGAGTCGCCGGCGCGCACCGAGGCTGTGCTTCGCTATCTGGCGAAGGAATACAGCGTGGACTCGGTGCAGTTCTATGACATGAACTTTTTCCTGCGCGAGGACCACACCCGCGAACTGATGGAGCGCATGGCGCCCCTGGGCATGCGCTGGTGGTGCGAAGGCCGGGTGGACATCGTGGGCCGCTACTCTGATTCCACGCTGGAGGCCATCCGGCGCGCCGGCTGCGCCATGATCTTTTTCGGCGCAGAATCCGGCTCCGACTGGGTGCTCAAGGAGATGAAGAAGGGCATCACCACCGGCCAGACGCTGGCGCTGGCCGAGCGCATTCGCCACTTCGACATCATCCCTGAGTTTTCGTTTGTCATCGGTAATCCCCACGATCCCGAGCGCGACACCCGCGAGTGCCTGGAGTTTGTGCGCAAAATCAAGCGTCTGAACCCGCGTTCCGAAATCATCATTTACCACTACACGCCCGTGCCCCAGCGCGAGAAACATATGTATGGCGACGTGGACGGGCAGATTGAATTTCCGGCCACGCCCGAGGAATGGGCCACGGAGCGCTGGCTGAATTTCACTCTGCGCATTGATCCGAAAACGCCCTGGCTGAAACCGCGCATTCGCCGCCGCATTGATAACTTTGAGGTGGTGGTGGCCGCGCGCTGGCCCACGGTGCAGGACATCCGCATGCCGGCGTGGGGCCGCCGCGCCCTGCAAGCTCTGAGTTCCTGGCGCTACCTCGCTGGCGTTTATGCCGCGCCCCTGGAACTGCGCTGGGCACAGCGCTTGGTGGAATTACGCAAGCCCAAGTTCGAGAGCGTCTAAATGCAAGACCTTCTGAGCTGCTCGGGAAACCCGCGCCTGCTGCCTGCTCGTGAAGCCTACCGCCTCTGGGCGCCGACTTACGATGGAGGCGCCAATCCTCTGCTAGCCCTGGAGGAGCGGGTGCTGGGCCCGCTGCTGCTGCCGGCGGTGGCAGGCAGAGATGTGGTGGATTTAGGTTGTGGCACGGGCCGCTGGCTGCAACGCGTCCTCGCCGCAGGCGCGCGCAGCGCCCTTGGCCTGGATCAGTCTGCGGAAATGCTGGCCCGCGCCGCCGCTAAGCCTGACCTGAGCGAACGGCTGATAGAGGCGGACTGTGCCGACCTTCCTCTGCGCGCCGGTTCCGCCGACCTGCTCATCTGCTGTTTCGTGCTCGGATACGTAGCCAACCTGGAGAATTTTGTGCGCCAGATCGCCCGCGTAGCGCGCCCTGGAGCCGATCTGTTTATTTCCGAATTCCATCCGGACGCCTCCGCGCGCGGATGGCGGCGCTCCTTCAGTCATGAACATGAGGTATGCCAGATTCAGACCTATCCCCAGTCTGTGGCGAAACTCTGCAGCCTGCTGGCCCGTTCCGGCTTTCGCATGCAGCATTGCGCGGAGCCTCGCTTCGAGGAGGCCGAACGAAGCATATTCAAGCGGCGCGGGAAGGCTGCTTTGTTTGAGGAGGTGAGCAAGTTCCCTGCCGCCCTGATTTGTCATTTCCGCTGCGACTCGGAATCGTCGCGCGGTAGCGGGGTTAATCCTGAACGCAGTGAGCACAGCGGCAGGCACACGCTCCGCCTTAGCGGGGCGCGGGTGGTGCTTGGTCCCAGCGAAGCAGTAACCGCCGATGTAGAGATCGAAGGTGGCCGCATTGCGAGAGTGAACAGCCGGCCCGTTTCCCGCAAAGCGCCTGCAGAAACGGAGCTGAACCTTGAGGGCTATCTTCTGTTTCCCGGTCTCATCAACAGCCACGATCATCTGGAATTCAGCCTTTTTCCCCGCCTGGGCAATGGGCCGTACAAGAACTTTGAAAGGTGGGCGCACGACATCTACAAACCTGAGGAGCCTCCGGTGTGGAACCACCGCCAGGTGCCCAAGGGTGTGCGGCTGTGGTGGGGCGGCGTTAAGAACCTTCTCTGCGGCGTGACCACGGTCTGCCAGCACAATCCCTACGAGGCGGAGTTTGATAACCCGGCATTTCCGGTGCGGGTGTTGAAGCCCTACGGCTGGGCCCACTCCCTCACCATGGGCCAGGATGTGGCCGGCGCGTTTCGCGCCACTCCCCCGGACGCTCCCTTCTTTATTCATCTCGGCGAAGGAGTGGACACCCGCAGCCGCAACGAGGTTTTCAAGCTGGACAGGTTGGGCTGCCTGAGCCGGCGCACGGTGCTGATCCACGCGGTTGGCCTGGACGCCAGCGGCTGGCGCCTGGTGCTGGAGCGGCGAGCTTCCGTGGTCTGGTGTCCATCTTCGAACCTGTTCACCCTTGGCCGCACTATGGATGTGGCGGTAGCCGAGGCGAATGCGGGGGTGGTTCTGGGCAGCGACTCTCCTCTGACCAGCGCCGGCGACCTCTTGGATGAACTTGCGTTTGTGCGGACCAAGCTGGCGGTCCGGCCAGAGCTGATCTACGAGATGGTGACTTCCCGGCCGGCCGAAGCGCTGGGCCTGCACAACGGCGAGGGACAAATTTCCAGTGGCGGTATTGCCGACCTCTTCGTGCTTGCTGACCTGGACAGGCGTGCCTCCCCTGCCGAGGCCCTGGTGCAGTCATCCTTTGCCCGGGTTGAGATGGTGATCCTCGGAGGGGAGGTGCGTCTGGCTTCGCAAGCGATGGCCAGGCGCGGACAGCTCCAATTGACGAGCGCGTTCAAC
>DASSQB010000604.1:0-3115 GCA_035702725.1 Terriglobales bacterium
CATTTCATTGATGTTCCTAAACCTGAACTCTACGACACCCTGGCCGACCCCGGGGAACTGCACAACCTTTACGCTGAAAAGCCCGCCATTGCCCAGGAATTGAAGTCACAACTGGAAGCCATGGAGCAGAAATACACCGCCGGCACGCAGCAGGCCCAGTCCACGCCTCTCGATCCGGTGCTTAGTGAGCGACTCAAGTCGCTGGGCTACGCCGCCTTCTCCGGCGGTCATCCCGCGAAGGCTGGCGACAACCGCCAGCTTCCCGACCCTAAGGATCGCGTCGCGATGTTCGAGCTGGTGTCGGAAGCTGTGGACGCCAGCCAGCACGGCCGGTTTGACCAATCCACCGCCAGGCTCACGCAGGCTCTCAAGACCGAGGAAACCAGCGTGCCCGTGCACTATCTGCTTGGCCTGGACTACTACCGCATGCAGAACTATGCGGATTCCATTCGCGAGTTTCGCCGCGTGCTCGAGCTCAGCCCCGACTACAACCTGGTCTATTACTATCTTGGCCTGGCCTATGCCCGCGCGGGCGACTACCCTAACAGCATTGATTTCCTGCAGCGCACCTTGAAAGCCGATGGCACGAATTTCTCCGCTGCCTACAACCTTGGAGCCGTGAATCTGAAAACCGGCAACGTCGAGCAGGCCGCGGCCGCCTTTCGCCAGGCGATTCAGATTTATCCCGAGTACGAGCCTGCGCGCCTGGCCCTCGGCGAAGTTCTGCTTTACCAGAACAAAGTGGACGATGCGGTGGCCGAGTTGCGCCAGGCCGTGCAGCTTGCGCCCAACGATCCCGCACCTCACGCCGCCCTGGCCAAGGCGCTCAAGGCGAAGGGGCTGGACAGCGAGGCAGAAAAGGAAATGCAGAAAGCTGGCAGCTCCCGCCCCCAGCGATGACCCGCCACGCAACCTCGCGAACCATCCTGTGGCCGGCGATTGTGTGGTTTGCGCTCGGCGTTGCGCCGGCCGCCGCAAACCAGCGTCCGGCGGCCCATTCCGGGCATCCTCCCGCCCTCCGCGCCTCCGCCCGCGACAACGTTCTTCTCATTACGATTGACACCCTGCGCGCCGACCACCTGGGCTGCTATGGCTATAAGGCCATTCACACCCCCACGATTGACGCCCTGGGGCGTGACGGCGTTCTTTTCCCTATCGCCATCTCCCAGGTGCCATTGACCCTGCCGGAGCACGTTGCCATTCTGACCGGCACCTACCCGTTTCATAATCACGTACAGGATTTCACTGCTCCGCCGCTGTCGGAGAAATTCCGCACCCTGGCGGAAGCCTTCCATGACCACGGCTACGCCACCGGCGCGGTGGTCAGCTCCTTCGTGCTCGACCGCAGCTGGGGCCTGGACCGCGGCTTTGATTACTATGACGACAAGTTCAACGCCCAGAGCCTGCTGGAAAAGAATCCGGAACTGGTTGAGCGCCGCGCCGGACCCAGCGTGAATGCGGCTCTGGCATGGCTGGGGCAACACCGTACGCGGCCGTTCTTCTTCTGGCTCCATCTCTATGATCCGCACAGCCCTTATGACCCTCCCGAGCCCTTCCTCAGCCAATACCGCCAGCATCCCTACGACGGTGAAATTGCCTACGCTGATAGCGAACTGGCGCGGCTCATCAAATGGCTAAAGAGCGCCCGTCTTTATTCACACACCTGGATTGTCCTGCTCAGCGACCACGGCGAATCCCTGGGCGAACACGGCGAGCAGGAGCACGGTTTTTTTATCTACGACTCCACCGTCCACGTGCCGCTGATCATTAAGCCTGCCGCTCCATCTCGCTACGGCCTGCGCCCCATCGCCACCCCCGTCGAGAGTATTGCCCTGGCGCCCACCATATTGCAGATGGCCGGCATCAGCGATCCCATTCAACAGCAGTTCGACTCTGCCAGCCTGTTCGCCAGCGAGAGTTCTAAGCTTCCCCGCGCTGCCTACAGCGAAACTTTCTATCCCTTCTCTTCCTTCGGTTGGAGCCCGCTGCACGGCCTGGAAACCGTCCACTACCACTACATCGAGGCGCCTCGGCCGGAACTCTACAGCCCAATAGAAGATGCGGCAGAGGCTCACAACGTGATCGCAAATCAGAACGCGGTGGTCACGGTGCTGCGCGGCCAGCTGCAGCAGCGCTGGCAGAAATATGAATCGGCGCCTGCAACCGGCCATTCGCTGGACGCCTCCGCCACTGCCAAATTGCGCGCTCTCGGCTACTTCGCCTACCACGCCCCCGTTTCCCAGGCCACCCTGCAGCATCCGCTCGCCGACCCTAAAGACAAACTGGATGAGTTCAACTCCATCCTGCACGCCAGCGACGTCATCGAGGCCGGGCACTACGGCCAAGCCGAGGCTCTCCTCAGCCAAATCCGCCAGCAAGACCCCAGCCTGTACGTGGTCCCTTTTATGCAGGGAGAGCTCGCCCTGCGCCAGCAGCAGCCGCCGCAGGCCGCACAATACTTCCAGGATTGCCTTAAGCTGGCGCCCGAGTTCGACCAGGCCATGACCGGCCTGGCAGGCGCTCTGGAAGCCCAGGGCAAGCCGCAGGAGGCCATTCAATGGCTGCAGCGGGCGCTGCAGCGCAATCCGCGAAATTTCCGCGCCTGGTACGAAATCGGCTGGATTCAGGAGCGCAGCGGCGACCATGCCTCCGCTGCTCAATACCTGCAGAAGGCCTTAATCATTCAGCCCTCATTTGCTCCGGCTTGGCGCGACCTGGGCATGCTGCAGTATGGCAACCAGCACTATGCCGACGCCGCCGCCAGCCTGGGCAAAGCGATTGCTCTCGGGCTCAACCAGCCAACTCTCTTCAATTTTCTGGGGATTTGTTATAGCCGGACCAACCGCATGCGGCAGGCTTTGCGCAGCTACCACCAGGCCCTCGAGCTCAGTCCGGACTACGCCGAGGCCCACCTGAACCTCGGCTTCGCGTATGAGCAACTCCACCAGCAGCAAGCGGCCAGGCGGGAATATGCGGAAGCCTGCCGCCTCAGCGAGCGCGTCTGCCAGTTGATTCGCTCGCGGCGACCGTAGCGGTGTGGTTGCTCAGGAGGGGCCGCCCCCTGCCGCAGACGCCTCCAGCCGGTGCAGCAACTGCTCCGCCTGCGGGCGAAATG
>DASSQB010000605.1:0-8848 GCA_035702725.1 Terriglobales bacterium
TTGCGGCATTCCGGTGATAAACAGCACCCAGCACACCCCCTGAGCGGGATTGCTACTTCGCGTTGAGGGCTGAATGCTGATTGCTGAATGCCGAGTGCTCGCCCTGTGACCTAAGTCATCGTCTCTCCCCTTCCACCCGCCTACTCTCAAAACCAGCGAGGGAAAGTATGAGCGAAATCACCCGAGAGACCAGCGTGGCCGAGGTTGTCCGGCAGTGCCCGGAGGCACGCCGCATTTTCGACGAGCACGGCTTGCGCGGCTGCGGCGGCGTCCACGGGCCCGCCGAATCGCTGCAGTTTTTTGCCTCCGTCCACCAGGTAGATGTGGACCAACTGGTGCGCGAACTGAATGACGAAATGCGCAAGCCGCATAAGCCCTATGTCTATCAGGAGTCGCTCCCCGACTTTATCTATCGCCGTTTTTTCAAGGCCGGCATCGCCATCGTCCTGAGCGTTGGCGGCCTGTGGGGCGCGGTCAATCTGGCGCAAATCGCCCTGGGCAGGAATTTCCTGCAGCTGAGGCTGTTGCCCGCCATTCACGCCCACGCACACGCCATGATTTTTGGCTGGGTGGGGCTGTTCGTGATGGGCTTCGCCTACCAGTCCTTCCCGCGTTTCAAGAACACCACGCTGTGGCGCCCGGATCTGGCCAACGCCAGCTTCTACCTGATGCTGGCGGGAATTGTGGCTCGTATGAGCGCGGAGCTCCTGCAGCCCCGTCCCGTGGCGCTGGCCCTGGGCGGCTTTGCCGCCGTTGCGGAAATGGCGGCCATCAGCTTGTTCCTGCTGATCATTTATCGCACCGCACGCCAGTCGGTCGAGCCGCATAATCCCTACGAGAAATTTCTGCTGGCCTCCTTCGCCTGGTTCTTCCTTCAGGCCATTGTCAGCGACGTTTTCTTTTTCGCCAAAGCTACTGCCGCTACCCAAAGCGAACTGATACGGCGCATCGCCCTCATTGACGGCCCGCTCCGCGACATACAGGTGCTGGGTTTCGCCGCTCTCGTCATTGCCGGAGTCAGCCAGCGCTTCGTGCCCCGCGTTTATGCCCTGGCGCCGCCAAAGCGTGACCGACTGAACCTGATTTTCGCGCTGATGAACCTCAGCCTGGTGCTGGACATCGTCAGCTACGTGGCCGTGGTCAGCAAGCACAACTGGTATTACGCCATCGGGCTGGAGTTGGGCTACCTCATGATGCCGCTATGGGCGGTGCTGCTGGCGCGCCAACTCGGCGTTTTTGGGCGCCCCGGCAACACCGATCGCAGCTTCAAATTTATTCGCGCCGCCTATGTTTGGCTGATCATCGCCACCGCTATGATGCCCCTGTTCCCGCTCTACGGCGCTTTGACGCATCAGGTGTTCGCGCACTCCTATATAGGGGCGCAACGGCACGCCATCACCGTCGGCTTCATCAGCCTGATGATTCTCGGCGTCTCCGCGCGAGTGGTGCCCATCCTGGCTGGCGTGGATTCGAGGAAGCTCGACTCGCTTTGGGCGCCTTTCCTGCTCATCAATCTGGGCTGCGCCGGGCGCGTGGGGTTGCAGATTCTCACCGACTTCTCGCCCACCGTTACGTATCCGCTCATCGGCCTTACTGGCTTCATTGAAGTCGTGGCGCTGGCCTGGTGGGGCATCGGGCTGTGGCGAGTGATGAACCTGGCGCGGACGCACCGCCCGCAGGTGCTGACCGCGCCGCTGGTCATGCCAATGGCCCGGTGAGCCGATTCAGCAGGCGCTACGTTCATCAAACATCAATAGAGACGTAACTTGTTACGTCTCTAATTCGCCATGCTTCAGTAGTTTTGCTTCCGAGGATGGGTAGAATATCTGCATGGCTGAACCTCGCCGCGTCAATCATGCCGAAACCTTGCGCAAAGTGCCGATTTTTTCAGGTTTGGAAGAGCACGAACTGCAATTCCTGGCCCAGCGCGCCGTGCCGCGACACTATTCCGCCGGCGAAATCATCTTCAACGAAGGCGACGCCTGCAGCGGGCTATATGTAGTTGAGTCCGGCAATGTGCGCATCTTCAAAAGCTCGGCGAGCGGGCGGGAGCAGGTGCTGGCCATTGAGGGTGCCGGCAGTTCCATTGCCGAACTGCCGGTCTTTGATGGCGGCAACTATCCCGCCTCTACTTCCGCGGTCAGAGACAGCACCCTGCTGTTCGTCAGCAAGAACGACTTCCAGGCGCTCTGCCTGGAGCACCCACGCGTGGCCTTGAAGGTATTGCGCGTTGTGGGTGCGCGGCTGCGCCGCCTGGTGGGCATTATCGAGGAGCTTTCCTTCACCACCGTTCACCAGCGGCTGAGCGCCTTTCTTTGCCGCCTGGCCGCGGCGGGACAACGCACCCCGGCGGGTATCGAGATTACGCTACCCACCAGCAATCAGGAACTGGCGGCACAAATCGGCACGGTGCGCGAGCTGGTCTCGCGCAACCTCAGCCGCCTGCAGGCCCAGGGGCTGATACAGATGGATGGACGCCAGGTGGTAATTCCCAATCTGCAAAAGCTGCAGGCAGAGGCGGAAAGCGGGGAGTGAGGTTCTGCTCGTACAGCGGCACTTCACGCGATATGCTTCGGCGTTGAAACGCCTCAACATGACGCCTTCCTTCGGAAGACGCTACGGCGGAGGCGAGCTGCGCTCGCCCGGACAGGCGAGGGCGCCTGTCCCTACACGGGTATTGCCAGCGCAGGCGCCGCAACTGTTATTCCTCTGTGATCTCTGTGTCCTCTGTGGTGAAGACCTGGCTTACGCGAAGAGGAATTCCTTGGTGCGCAGGTCGCGGATGGTGTCGCGCAGTTTGGCGGCCTTCTCGAACTCAAAACGCTTGGCCGCCTCGCGCATCTCGTTTTCCAGCTTGGCGATGTACGTGTCAAGCGCTTCCTGCGATTTGAATTCCGGCATGCCTTCGGCTTCCTGCACCACGTCATCGCCGTAGTCCGCCTCCACAATGCGCGCCAGCGACATCTCCAGCGGGCGCACGATGGATTCTGGCGTGATGTTGTGCTCCTCGTTGTAAGCCTGCTGAATAGCGCGCCGGCGCTCGGTTTCATCCATGGCGCGGCGCATGGAGTCGGTCATCGTGTCGGCATAGAGGATGGCGCGGCCGTTCAGGTTGCGGGCGCAGCGGCCGATGGTCTGGATGAGCGAGCCGCTGGAGCGCAGGAAACCTTCCTTATCGGCGTCCAGCACCGCCACCAGCGAGACTTCGGGCAGGTCCAGGCCTTCGCGGAGCAGATTGATCCCGATAAGCACGTCGAACTCGCCTTTGCGCAGGTCGCGCAGGATCTTCACCCTCTCCAGCGTTTCAATTTCTGAATGCATGTAGCGGCAGCGTACCCCGACCTCGCTGTAGTACTCGGCCAGATCTTCCGCCATGCGCTTGGTCAGCGTAGTCACCAGCACGCGTTCGCCGCGCTCCACCCGCTGGCGGATTTCATGCAGCAGGTCGTCAATCTGGCCCTTGACGGGGCGAATCTCGACCTGGGGGTCCACCAAGCCGGTAGGCCGGATGATCTGCTCCACCACCACGCCCGCGGATTTCGTCAGCTCGTAAGGCCCTGGGGTTGCGGACACATAAATGATCTGATTAACGCGGTGCTCGAACTCGGGGAAGGTGAGGGGGCGGTTGTCCAGCGCGGAGGGCAGCCGGAAGCCGTACTCCACCAGCGTTTCCTTTCGCGAACGGTCGCCGTGGTACATGCCGTGCAGCTGGGGGACGGTCTGATGCGACTCGTCTATGAAGATCAGGTAGTCGCGCGGCACGTAGTCCAGCAGGGTGGGCGGCGGCTCGCCCGGCAGGCGGCCCGTGAAGTGTCGCGAATAATTCTCAATGCCGTGGCAGTAGCCCACAGACTTGATCATCTCCAGGTCGAAGCGGGTGCGCTGGTGCACGCGCTGTGCCTCCACCACGCGGCCCTGCTTCTCCAGTTCCGCTTCCCACCAGGCCAGTTCCTGCAGGATGGAATCAATGGCCCGGCTCTTGGTTTCCGGCTTCATCACGTAGTGCGTCTTGGGGTAAATGGGCAGGCGCACGTATTTCTGCTTCACCGTGCCGAACAGGGGGTCAATCTGCGCCAGCGATTCGATCTCATCACCCCAGAGCTCGACGCGATAAGCCATGTCGTCGTAGGTGGGAAAGATTTCAATCACGTCGCCGCGCACGCGGAAGGTGCCGCGGCGGAACTCGCCGTCGGTGCGTTCGTAAAGAATTTCCACCAGCTTGCGCGTGATGTCTTCCCGCTTGACCTTCTGCCCCTTTTCCAGGAACAGCAGCATGCCGTAATAGGCTTCGGGCGACCCCAAGCCGTAGATGCAGCTCACCGACGCCACAATCAGGCAGTCCCGCCTCTCGAACAGCGACTTGGTGGCCGAAAGCCGCAGCTTGTCCAGTTCGTCGTTGATGGTGGCTTCTTTCTCGATGTACAGGTCGGCGGCGGGAACGTACGCTTCCGGCTGGTAGTAGTCGTAATACGAGACGAAGTATTCCACCGCGTTATGCGGGAAGAAGCTCTTGAACTCGTGGTAGAGCTGCGCCGCCAGCGTCTTATTATGGGCCATCACCAGGGTGGGGCGATTGGTGGCCTCGATCACCTTGGCCATGGTGTAAGTCTTGCCCGAGCCTGTGACGCCGAGCAGAACCTGGTGCTGCTCGGCTTCCAGCACGCCGCGCGTGAGCTGCTCGATGGCCCTGCCCTGATCGCCCGCCGGTTTGTAGTCACTGACAAGCTTGAAATTCATATGACCCAATAGTCCAAGCCCGATTTTCAGAAGCCTGCTGCTCTAACCCTGGCTGCTAGCTTAATCCCTCGCCTGAAATGCCACCGTGCAACGCGAATCGGTGCGCCGCCCGCACAGAACACAATTCCGGCGAATGAGCATCTCTCAATTATAACTTGCGATGGGAAGAGGACCGGAGGGACTGCGTCGCAACTCATAGGTCCCCGCAGAAGTGGCATTGAAGGCAGGCAATTAGCCGCGAAGCGGCGCAAGAATTTCGCACCCTGCGTCAGCCGTGCAGGAAATCTGAGTCCCAGCGGGGCCAAAGAAAAACGCCTGCAGCGGACCCCATCGCGTCATGCGGCATTGATGGTGCGCAACTGCCGGGCCCGCTCATAAACGCGCACATATTCACGGGCGGAAGCATTCCAGGAAAAATCCTTGGTCATTCCATTGCGCATCAGGCGCTGCCACGCGTCGCGCTCCTGGTAGGCCTTCAGCGCCAGCCTCACCGTATCCAGCAGCGCCTCGCCAGTGTATTCGCTGAACTTGAATCCTGTTCCCTTGCCGGTGCGCGGGTCCCAGTTTTCGATGGTGTCGTCCAAACCGCCCGTCGCGCGCACCACCGGCACCGTTCCATACTTCAGGCTGTAAATCTGGTTCAGTCCGCAGGGCTCGTAGCGCGAGGGCATCAGGAACATGTCGCTGCCCGCTTCGATCTTGTGCGCCAGCGCGTTGTCGTAGGCCACCTTCACCGCGATCTTCTGCGGATACTGCTTGTGCAGGCGCAGAAACATCTCCTGGTACTCCTTGTCGCCGGCGCCCAGCGCTACCACGATCATTTCTTCCCGTGCCAGCCGGTCCATCACCTGGGAAATGAGGTCAAAGCCCTTCTGCGCCGCGAATCGCGAAACAATGCCGATCACCGGCAGCTTCACATCTCCATTCGTGATCCCGAATTGCGTCAGCAGATCCCGTTTGCAGGCCGCCTTGCCGCTCAAATCTTCCGGCGAATAGCGCGCCGCGGTGAACTTGTCCACCTCCGGGCTCCACTCCTTGTAGTCCACGCCGTTCAGGATGCCGGTAACCGTGGCCGAACGTCCGTGCAGCACTCCTTCCAGTCCGAATCCGTATTCGGCCGTCTGGATTTCCTGGCTGTACTTCTTACTGACCGTAGTAACAAAGTCGGCAAACACCAGCGCGCCCTTCAGAAAGTTCACGTTGCCGTAAAATTCCATGCGGGTAATGGTGAACAGGTCCCAGGGCAGCATCAGCAGGGGCAGGATTTCCGGTGCGAACAACCCCTGGTAGCCCATGTTGTGAATGGTGAAGACGCAACCCACGTCGCGGAAGGCGGGGTCTTCGGCGTAAACCGAGCGCAGCAGTACCGGCACCAGGGCCGATTGCCAGTCGTGGCAGTGGAAAACATCGGGCACGCCCTGGATCTTGCAGGCCTCCAGCACGGCGCGGCTGTACAGCGCAAAACGCTCGGCATTGTCGCGGTAATCGCCGACCGAGGTCCCGTACAGGGTTTCGCGGTCGAAGAAAGGCGGATAGTCAATAAAATAGAATTGCACTCCGGAGTGCACGCCGCCGTCCACCACCGAGCAGAAGCGGTAGTGGTCGTCAAAGGGAACGGTCACGCTGCGCAGCACCGGCTTGGCGTCTGCCAGCTTGGTCTGGCGGTAAAGCGGCAGGTAGACCGTCACCCGGTGTCCGAGAGCAGCCAGGGCGGGCGGCAAGGCGCCAACCACGTCGGCCAGGCCGCCAGTTTTGGAAAATGGCACGCACTCGGATGCGGCGAACACAATGTGCATCGGGATGGGACCTCCGAAGAATACGGCGCGCTTCGCGAACGGCGAGCAGGTCGCTCCCTGGGTGGGAAACGACGCCTCGCGCCTGCGCCCCGTGGGTGAAATTCGAGTCTAAATGGCGAAAGGAAAGAGGGTCAACGTGGAGAAGACCGCGAACCTGTGGAAAGCTGCTCCCATGCGCCTGCAGGCGCGAGTGGACGGCAATTTTCGCGCTCAGCGCAAACGCCCCAAGCTGGGGCAGCATTTCCTGGCTGAGCACCATGCCGCCGAGCGCGTTGTGGAGGCGCTGGGGGAAATTTCAGACAAGACGGTCATTGAAATCGGCCCCGGGCGCGGCGCCCTGACGACGATGCTGGCCGAGCGCGCCCGCCGCCTCATCGCCATCGAACTCGACCGCGTGCTGGCGGCGCAGCTGCGCATGCATTTCGTGCGCTTGGAGAACGTTGAGATCATCGAAGGCGACATTCTCTCCATTGATTTCAGCACCGTGCTCGGGCCCCGTCCCGGCATGAATCATCCCGGCATCGTCCACGTGCCGGAAAAAACGCGCCTGGTCGGCAATCTGCCCTACTTCATCACCTCCGATATCCTGCTGCACCTGTTTCAGTATCACCCTTATTTCGAAACCATCGTCATCATGGCCCAGGAGGAGGTGGCAGACCGCATTGCCGCCAAGCCCGGCGTTCGCGACTACGGCCTGCTTTCCGCCACCGTGCAGCTCTACGCTCGGGTGGAGAAGCTGTTTTCCCTGCCCCCGGGCGCCTTCAACCCGCCTCCTAAGGTGCATTCCGCCGTGCTTAGGCTTACCATTAACCCTCAGATGGACAGGTTGCGGGTGCCGGAGCAGGAGTTCATCCAGTTTCTGAAGCTCTCCTTCGGCCAGAAGCGCAAGACGTTGGCGAATAACCTGAAATCGCGCTTCGACTCGCGCCTGCTGTCTGCCGCCCTGAAAAAGGCCGGCCTGCAGCCCGGTGTGCGGGCGGAAGCAGTCTCGCTGGAAAAGATGGCTGCCGTGTTCCGCGGCTTGACGGCAGCGGCTGCAGACTGAGAGGCAGCATGATCACCGCCGTGCGCGAGCCGGCCGTGGCTGGCTATTTCTACCCCCGTTCTCCCGAAGCCCTCAGCCGGGAAATTTCTGGTTACACGGCGCAGGCGGGCGAGAAAATCTCCGCCCTCGCCTGCGTTGTGCCCCATGCCGGTTACATGTATTCCGGCCACGTGGCCGGCGCGGTTTACGGACGGCTGCAGTTGCCCAAGCGTTTTGTCATCCTCTGCCCCAATCACACCGGTTTCGGCCGCCCGCTGGCGGTGATGACTGAGGGCGCCTGGCAGACTCCATTGGGACAGGCGCGGATTGACCACGCGCTCGCCGACTCCCTGCGCCTGGTCTGCCCGTTCCTGGAGGAAGATGACATGGCGCACCGCGGCGAGCACGCCATCGAAGTCCAGCTCCCCTTCCTGCAATCGGCGCTGCCTGACTTTACCTTCGTTCCTATCGCGCTCGGGACTGCCAAGTACGAGCCCCTGCAAATTCTCGGCGAGGCCATTGCCGGAGTGCTGCGCGATGAATCCGAGAAGGTCATGCTCATTGCCTCCAGCGACATGAACCACTACGAGCCTGACGACGTGACTCGCGTGAAGGACCGCAAGGCCATTGACCAAATCCTGGCGCTCAACCCCCGCGGCCTCTACGACGTGGTCATGGAGGAATCCATCTCCATGTGCGGCTTCGGCCCAGCCGTGGCTTCTCTAACTGCTGCTCGGCTGCTGGGAGCCAGGTCCGCTGAAGTGATCAAGTACGCCACCTCCGCCGACATTTCCGGCGACCGCAGTGCCGTGGTCGGTTATGCCGGAGTGGTGATTCATTAGAAAAGCCCATTTTCATTCGGCCCCCGCAGGCGGAATTTTTGTAAAGTATGTGAATGTCTGCTGTCAGTCATTGACCTGATAGGGAGCGTGAAAAACGGCAGCCACGCAAATTCATGACGCAATTCTCCCGGCAGCTGGCGACCAATGGACGAAACTCGAAGCGGCGTGCAGTTTGGCGTGGCGCAGGAATGTGGTGAGGTAGCGGGTTCGAATGTCCTGCCGCAGCAACATCCCTTATCGGTCACCTGATTTTGACCGCGAACAACAGCAGGTTCATGGCATCAATCAATAGGGCCATTCTATTCTTCAATTCCAGGTTTTCCCGCAGTGCTAGTGCAACCGCGCGTCTCGACCAACGATAGTACCGAGTGGCTCGAATTCTGCCAGCCTGTTTCAGACCGGTAGCGCTGCTGGAGAACACGCATTCCAGCAACTTCAAATATTCTGGC
>DASSQB010000606.1:0-2091 GCA_035702725.1 Terriglobales bacterium
GCTGGACAGCGTAGACGCGGTTTCCGGAGCGGGCGCAACTGCCCTGGGCTGCGGCAACGCAGGGCCGGCACGGTTGCCGGCGTCAGCCACCTCGGGCGGTGGCCCAATCACCGAAGGCGCCGCGACTGGCAGGGAGGCACGGTCGCGGGTACGCGTCATCTCTGGTGGAGGCGGAATCGCCGCAGGCTGCGGCAGAGACGCATTGCCGGTGGCAGCCCGCGCTACTTCCGGCGGTGGAGGAATCACCGGCGTAGAAATCGCGGGCAGCGTGAGCTTGGAATTCAGAGACCCCGGCACGGGCACAGGACCAGGGTTGGGTGTCCACGCCACGAGGTTGGGCAAATGCATTTCCTGCGCCAGCTTCACGTCAGGTGGAGTCACAATGGTCTGCGAGAGATTGTCCGCTTCCGGCGGCACGGAGATGATTTCCTGGGGCGCATAAGCGGGCTCGGCCTTGCGCGCCACTCGGGCGCGTGGGTTGGGCGCCTTAATCGCCGGCAGATATTCCGAGGTGGTGTAGTAGACGATCTGGCTGGGTTGAAAGATTGGCTGCAGCGTCACCTGGGGATGAATGAGCCAGGCGTGCGATATGCCCCATACGGCTGCAATCATCAAGCCGTGGCTCAGCACCGATTCCACCAGGCTGCGCCAGGGCACGGCCCTTTCCACGAAAACATCCGGCCAGAAGGGGGCGGTATCGAGCCAGAAATCCGCAGGTGGACGTTCCAGCAGCGCCTTCAGATTGCCGAATAAGGCGGGGAGGCGAGGTTCCAGCCGAACTTGGAGATGTAACCGCGGCGGAGGTCCACCGGTACTGCACCTTGGCGAATTCGACTGGCCGGACGGCTGGGACATAACTTCATCCAAGGGCGCGGACAGATTATAGCCGCTTTTATTCCACAGCCTTCCGCAAAACGGGAATTGTGGCGCTGCCGCGGGCGGGTCAGGGCGCGGCCGTTCCCGTAAGAGTAATGTTTTCAGCGCCGCCCTTTGATGATTTAATGGGACCATCCTATGCGCAGATTTTTGGTACTTATTTTTGTGCCCCTGTTCTTTGTGGGCCTGGCCGTCGGCGGCGCGGGCGCGCAAACCAGCTCCAAGGAAGGCCAAAGCGGGAATGCTCAAAGCGCGGCAAGTTCCACATCCGCCGCCGATTACTCTGGCATGTACACCTTCTTGCGCGATGGTGAATTCGTACAGATCACGGTGGAGGAGCAGGGCAAACTGAGCGGTTTCATTTCCCGCTACGGCGATTTGGAAAGTGATCGCGGCGCCTTCCTCGATCAATTCATCAAGCAGGGCTTAATTGACGGGCGGAACCTGAAGTTTGCCACCGATACGGTGCACGGCGTGTGGTTTGAGTTTCAGGGCACAGCCGGCCGGGGCCCGGGCAAAACCGTTAACGACGAAGGCTATTACGTGCTCAAGGGCACTCTTACCCAGCACTCCAGCGACGCCAATCACAAGGATGAGGCGAAGTCGCGCGAGGTGGTGTTCAAGTCCTTTCCTCAGGATGTGAGCGCGCCCGCCAACCCAAAGGATTAGAAAGAACAGCCGCTACGATTTAGCTTCTGGCGGGCGCGTGAACTCCACCGGATTGGGCGCGCCTCCGAAGCGTGTGTGCTGGGTTCCGCCCAACTCCCCACTACCGTAGGTTCCGGTGGCCTCAGCCGGTTCGGGCCGCGACGTTGCCGCCTTCGCTTCCAGCGCAGCTTTCACATCGCGCAGCACCTTTTCAATCAGCTCCTCCAGGCGCATGGAGAAAGAGGTCACGAACGGGGTGAGCAGGCTGACCGGCGGGGCGTAGTTCATGGTGACGTGCACCATGGTGTCGGTGCCCAGGGGAGAGAAGGTTATGCGCCCGCTGTTTTTCGCGCCGGCAGTTGATTTCCAGCCAATCGCCTGGTTGAGGATGAGCTGCTCGATTTCGGCGTCCCACTCGAACTGCCGCCCATCAATGTTCACCGTCCAATGGGAGCGGTCGCCGTCGCGGCGAACCTGCTCGATTACGTCGGTAAATTGCGGCAGCCGCTCCATATCCAGCCAGGCGCGGAACACATCTTCCACCGGGGCCGCGATCTGGATGCTCTT
>DASSQB010000607.1:0-8024 GCA_035702725.1 Terriglobales bacterium
CAGGATGACGCCTGCCATGGTTGGCCACGCTGGCCAGAAGGGCTGCAATGCAATCACAGAAGGTCTGAAAACTCCCCAGCCGCGCCGACGGTGTGCGCTGGGTCGGGAACTTTCGACTTCGCAGGCCGGTTCGCAGGCTAACTGGCCTGCTTAGCTCAAGATGACAGGAAAGGTGTGACGTTTGGGGGCGCCCCTGTCATGCTATCCTTCCCGCAACTTCCCACGACAGGCTGAACGCCGTGCTGCGCGAGCTGCGACTGGAGAACTACGCGGTCATTGACAACGTGGTGGTGGAGTTCGCCCCCGGCCTGAACCTGCTGACCGGCGAAACGGGCGCAGGCAAATCCATCCTGATTGACGCGCTGGCGCTGCTGCTGGGAGAGAAGGCCTCCACCGAAGTGATCCGCCACGGCGCCGAACGCGCGGTGGTGGCCGCGGTTTTTGAAGCCGAAGGGAAGACCGCCAAGGCGCTGAGCCAACTGCTGGAGGCTAACGGCCTGGACGAAGAAGCGGGCGAACTCATAGTGCGGCGGGAGATAGCTGCGGCAGGCAAGGGAAGAGTCTTCATCAACAACCAGCCGGCCACGGTGGCGGTGCTGCGGCAACTGGCGCCGCATCTGGCCGCCATCCACGCGCAAAGCGAGTCGCTGGTGTCCTTTGACGCGGCGGCGCGCCTGGAACTGCTGGATGCGTTTGCCGGCGCGCAGTTGGAGCCAGTGGAAGCGGCGTTCCACAAATGGAAGACAGTGCGCGAGCGCATTGCCGAGCTGGAGCGCGACGAGCAGGACCGCCTGCGCCTGCTCGACCTGTGGACTTTCCAGCAAAAGGAGATAGACGCAGCGCACGCTCAGCCTGGCGAGGATGAGGCCCTGGAGAGGGAGAAGCGGGTGCTGGCCAATGCGGAGAAGATTTATGCCGCGGCCATGGGCGCTTACGACGTGCTTTATGAGAGCAACGCCTCGGCGTCGGCGTCATTGCGTGCCGCCCAGCGCCAGATCGAAGAGCTGGCGCGCTTTGAACCTGAGTTCAAGGAATTGGCGGCAGCCCTCGATTCCGCCCGCATCACGGTAGAGGATGCCGGCGCCACCCTGCGCGATTATGCCGGGGGCGTGCAGGCTTCTCCCGAGCGCCTGGCGGAGGTAGAAGACAGGTTGGCCATCCTCGATCGCCTCAAGCGCAAATACGGGCCCACCCTGGCCGATGCCATCGCCTTTGGCCACGAAGTGAGCCGCAAAATCTCGGAGATGCAGAACAAGGACGAGGTCCTGGGGCAATTGCGCAAAGAGCTGGCGGCAGCGGGCCACGAATACTTGGCAGCCGCCAAGTCCCTTTCCCGCAAGCGCCAGGAGGCCGCCGGCAAGCTGGAAAAGCTGGTGGAGCACGAAGTCAACGAACTGGCCATGAAGGCCCGCTTTCGCATCGAGGTGGGCGCCTCGGAAGAGGAGGCGAGATGGAGCTCCGCCGGTTTCGACCAGGCCGCTTACCTGATTGCCACCAACCCGGGCGAGCCGGAGAAGCCCTTGGAGGAGATTGCGTCGGGAGGAGAGCTGTCCAGGGTCATGCTGGCCCTGAAGGCCTGTGTAGAAGCCGGCCAGAGCGCATCCCGCCGCCGTAGCCCGGGGATGCCCCAACGTACCCTGGTTTTTGACGAAATTGACACCGGCATAGGGGGCAGGGCAGCCGAGGCGGTGGGCCGTAAGTTGAAGGAGTTAGCGGGCAGCAGCCAGGTCCTATGCGTTACTCACCTGCCGCAAATTGCTTGTTTCGCCGACCACCATTATCTCATCCAAAAAAGCATAGCAGGGGGGCGTACCCGGACCACGGTCCGGCGAATCCAGGGTAGTGAGCGCACAGATGAGGTAGCCCGCATGTTGAGCGGGGCCCGGCTGACCGAGGCTTCGCGCAGGAATGCGGAGCAACTCTTGCGCGCCCATGCCTGACACCGTTCGCTGCAGGAATCAAGCCGAACAATGCTAATCCTCGGCTTTTCTGTGGCTTACGTTGACCCGGCCGGGGCGATTAGGATAGTTTTAAAGTATAAATGTGGGTAATCAGGCCCTAAATAGGGGTTAGATGAACACTCTGGAAAACAACAAGACCCTGCTTTTGCTCAAACCCCGCGGTTTCTGTGCGGGGGTGGTGCGGGCCATAGATATTGTGCGCATCGCCCTGGAGACCTTCGGGCCGCCAATCTATGTACGTAAAGAGATTGTCCACAACCGCTTTGTGGTGGAGGAGCTTTCGGCCAAGGGCGCCATTTTTGTGGATAGTGTGGAGGAAGTGCCAGGGGGCGAGCGGGTGATTTATAGCGCCCACGGCGTCTCACCCGAGGTGCGGGAAGCCAGCCACCTGCGCAAGTTGCGGGTGATTGACGCCACCTGCCCCTTGGTCACCAAGGTCCATGTAGAAGCCGTTCGCTTCGCCAGCCAGGGTTATTCGCTGATTCTGATTGGGCATCGCGATCACGATGAGGTCATCGGCACGCTGGGTGAGGCCCCCATGGTCACCCAAGTGGTGGGTTCGCCGGATGAGGTGGATGACCTGATCGTTCCCGACCCCAACCGCGTGGCCTATCTGACGCAAACTACGCTAAGCCTCGATGAAACTAAGGACATCATTGAAGCCTTGCGCCAGCGCTTTCCCAACATTAAGGGGCCGGCGGCGCAGGATATTTGCTACGCCACCCAGAACCGTCAGCAGGCGGTCAAACACGTGGCTGCCGACGCCGACCTGCTGCTGGTGGTCGGTTCCGACAACAGCTCCAATTCCAACCGCCTGGTAGAAGTGGCGCGCAATCAGGGC
Source organism: Terriglobales bacterium (assembly GCA_035702725.1). GTDB lineage: Bacteria > Acidobacteriota > Terriglobia > Terriglobales > Acidobacteriaceae > JAICWP01. Next base: position 2,803 of record DASSQB010000607.1, read on the forward strand.
GCCGCCTCCCATCTCATTGAAAACTACAAGGCTATTCGCCCGGAGTGGCTGCAGGGGGTAAAGACCATTGCCTTGACCGCTGGGGCTTCCGCTCCCGAGTGCCTGGTCGAGGAAGTGGTCAAGTACCTGGCCGGGCAGGGGTTCACCAATATGCACGAGGTGGAGGTCATGCCCGAAGACGTGCGTTTTGGCCTGCCGCCCGAAATTGTCGAAGCTATTGCCAGCGCGCCCGCCGTGGCATCGGAGTGACTTCATGGAAGATGTCTCTGGTAGTAGTTCCACCATCCCACAGATGAGATTTGGCAAGATTGATGACCTGAAAAGCCGGGTCATGGTGGCGGTGGATGCCGCTCGCAAGTACCTTTTTTCTCAGCAGAGCGAGGAAGGTTATTGGTGCGGAGAGTTGGAAGCCGACACCACGCTGGAATCCGACTACATCCTGCTGCACACGCTGCTGGGCACCGGCAACCCGGCGCGCATGGCGAAGGCCGCCCGTTACATTTTGCAACATCAGAACCCGGACGGGGGTTGGAGCATTTATGCGGGCGGACCTTCGAACATCAGCGCCAGCGTGAAGGCGTACTTCGGGCTGAAGCTGGCCGGTTATAGCCCAGAGCATCCGGCACTGACGCGGGCGCGCCAGCGCATAGCCGAATTAGGCGGCGTGACCGCCATTAACACCTTTACCAAGATTTATCTGTGTTTCTTCGGGCAGTACGACTACAACGCGGTGCCGGCCATTCCGCCGGAGATCGTGCTGTTTCCTAACTGGTTCTGGTTCAACATTTATGAGATTTCCTCCTGGTCGCGGGCCATTCTGATCCCGCTTTCCATTGCCTACGCCAAAAAGCCGTTCAAGAAGATTCCGGCGGAGATGGGTATTCAGGAATTGTTTCCCAACGGCACCATGCGGGGCGTGAACCTGCACCTGCGCTGGTCGCAAAGGCTGGTGAGTTGGCGCAACTTCTTTTTGGCCCTGGACAAGCTGACGCACTGGCTGGAAGCGATTCATATTCGCCCCTTGCGCTCAATTGCCTTGCGCGCAGCCAAGGAGTGGATGCTGGAGCGGTTCGAGATGAGCGATGGTCTGGGCGCTATTTATCCCGGCATCATGAATTCCATCATCGCGCTGCGTTGCCTGGGCTACTCGGTAGACGACCCGCAATTCATCCGCGCCATGGATGAATTCGAGAAGCTGGGGATCGAAGAGGAAGAGACCTTCCGCATGGTGCCTTGCATGTCGCCGGTGTGGGACACGGCATACGCCCTGTTTGCCTTGGGCGAAAGCGGGGTGCCCCGCAGCGAGCCACGCATGGTCAAGGCGGCGGACTGGATCCTGCAGAAGCAGGTGACGCACAAGGGCGACTGGGCCTTCAAGAACAAGAAGGGGCAGCCTGGGGGCTGGTACTTCGAGTTCAACAACGAGTTTTATCCCGACGTGGACGACACCGCCATGGTCAACCTGGGCTTGAGCCACGTGGAGCATCCTAACGGACGCTATCAGTACGAGACGGTGCAGCGGGCCACGGCCTGGGTGCTCTCCATGCAGTGCAAGAACGGCGGCTTTGCTTCCTTCGACAAAGACAACGACCGCATGGTGTTCCAGCACATTCCCTTTGCCGACCACAACGCTATGCTCGATCCGCCAACCGTGGACATCACCGGGCGCGTGCTGGAAATGCTGGCTACCTGCGGCTACACGAAAGATGACAAGCCGGTGAAGAAGGCTATCGAGTTCATCAAGGAAGAGCAGGAAGCGGATGGCTCCTGGTTTGGGCGCTGGGGCGTGAACTACATATACGGCACCATGCAGGTGCTGCGTGGCCTGGAGGCCATAGAACTGGATAACCACGAGCCCATGGTGCAGCACGCGGCCGAGTGGCTGCGCTCCATTCAGAATCCGGACGGTGGCTGGGGCGAGACTTGTGGCTCTTATGATGATCCCCATGTGAAGGGAATCGGGCCCAGCACGCCTTCGCAGACTGCCTGGGCGGTGTTGGGCTTGCTGGCTGCGGATGACACGCGCAGCGACTCTGTGGCTCGCGGCATCGCTTATCTGTTAAAAACGCAGAAGAAGGATGGCTCCTGGGATGAGCCCTACTACACCGGAACTGGCTTCCCGCGGGTTTTTTACCTGATGTACCACCTGTACCGGCAGTACTTCCCGCTGTTGGCCCTGACTACCTACTCCAAGGTGCTAACGGGAGCGCCGCAGGAAGTGGGGCTGGGAACGCAGGCGCTGCCCAGAGCGTAGGCGCTGACTATCAGACTCGAACTGTACTAAGCCGGCGAGACGCCGGCGCTACAAAAAGGAGACGAATGGCGGTACCGATTTCGCAGATGTGGACGGTAGCAACTTACGTCCTGGGGCAGAAGCTGAAGGGACGTAAGCGCTATCCGCTCGTCCTCATGCTGGAACCGCTGTTCCGCTGCAACCTGGCCTGTGCCGGCTGCGGCAAGATCCAGTACCCCGGTCATGTGCTCAAGATGGAACTCACGCCCGAGGAATGCTTCCGGGCGGTAGAGGAATGTGGCGCGCCCATGGTTTCCATTCCCGGGGGCGAGCCGCTGCTCCATCCGCAAATTGGCGAAATCGTCGCCGGCCTGGTGGAGCGCAGGAAATACATCTACCTGTGCACCAATGCGCTGCTGCTGAAGCAGAAGATTGACCTGTTCAAGCCGAGCAAGTACTTGACGTTTTCCGTACACCTGGATGGGCAGCGTGAGCATCACGATTTTTCGGTGTGCCTGGAAGGGGGCTACGAAAAAGCGGTGGAAGGCATCAAGGAAGCACTGCGGCGCGGCTTCCGCGTGACCACGAATACCACGCTGTTTGACGGCGCCGACCCCAAGAGCGTGCGGGCTTTCTTTGACGAGATGATGGAAGTGGGCGTGGAGGGCATGATGCTCTCGCCCGGCTACTCTTATGACAAGGCGCCCGACCAGAGCCACTTCCTGGGGCGGGCCCGCACACGCCGCCTGTTCCGCGCCATTCTGGCCAATCGCAAGCCGAATTGGGTTTTTAACCAGTCGCCACTGTTCCTGGAATTCCTGATGGGCAAGCGCGATTACCCCTGCACTGCCTGGGGCATGCCCACCTTCAACATTTTCGGCTGGCAGAAGCCCTGCTACCTGCTGCAGGACGGGTACGCGGATTCGTTCCAGGAGCTGCTGGAGGCCACCGAATGGGAGCGCTACGGTACTGAGTCGGGCAATCCGCGCTGCGCGAATTGCATGGTGCACAGCGGCTACGAAGCGTCCGCGGTGAACCATACTTTCAGCTCCCTGGGTGGCTTGTGGGATACAGTGAAGGCCACGTTCTTCCATACTTATCCGGATGCCGGCGCTCTTAAGCTGCTGGAGGAACCGGTGCGCCCGGTGCACAGCTACAACCCGCTGGTGCAAATCGAGAACAACTCGCAGCAGGAGATACGGGCGTGAGCGGCAGGGAAGCCGGACACCAACCCGCCGCCAGCCCGGACGCCCTGGAGGTCGCTCCCGGTAAGCATCGCGAAAACCTGGAAGGCTGGGTGCCGGAGCTGGCCAGCGCGGAAGAAGTGCGGGCGGCGCTGGAGCAGGCTTTCGACTACCGGGGCGACGTACAGATCACCCGCAAGGACAGCACCGTAGTGGAAGGCTACGTTTTCGACCGCCGCTCCGGGCGAACCCTGCAGGACTCCTTTGTTCGCATCATGCCTAAGACCGGAGGCGGGAAGATTTCCGTCAGCTACGCCGATATCGCCGCCCTGGCCTTCACCGGGCGCGACATGGCGGCGGGCAAGAGCTGGGAAACCTGGGTGCGCCAGTACTGGGAGAAGCGCACGGCGGGCGAGCACATTTCGCTGCACCCGGAAGAGCTCGAATAGCGCCCTCACACCCTCATGAAGGCGTTGGTCACAGGAGCTACGGGGTTCGTCGGCAGTCACGTGGCGCGTTTGTTGGCCGACCAGGGAGCCGAGCTTCGCCTTCTAGTCCGACCCACGAGTCTCACGGCCAATCTGGAAGGCATAGCGGGAGAGCGGGTAACCGGCGATTTGCGCGAGCCGGAGACTTTGCGCCGGGCTATGGCGGGCTGCGAGGCGGTGTTCCACGTGGCCGCCGACTACCGGCTATGGACTCGCGAGCCGCAGGAGATGTACCGGTCGAATGTGGAGGGCACCCGGAACATCATTCAGGTGGCGCAGGGGGCCGGCGTTCGGCGCGTTATCTATACGAGCAGCGTGGCCACGATGGGGTTCACCTCCAACGGCCATTTAGCCGACGAGAACTCGCCGGTGGCACTGGGCGACATGATTGGCCACTACAAGAAATCGAAGTTTCAGGCCGAGCAAGTGGCGCTGGAGGCAGGGCAAGCAGGAGTGGACGTGGTGGTGGTGAATCCGACCACGCCGGTGGGTGAGCGCGACATCAAGCCCACACCCACAGGCCGGATCGTCGTTGACTTCTTGAAACGCAAGTTTCCGGCTTACGTGGATACGGGCCTGAATCTGGTGGATGTAGCGGAAGTAGCGCGCGGGCATATAGCCGCATTCGAAAAAGGAAGACGCGGCGAGCGCTACATCCTGGGCGGGGAGAACCTCACCCTGAAGCAGATTCTGGACAGGCTGGCCGCCATCACCGGACTGCCCTCGCCCAGATTGAAGCTGCCGTATGCCGTCGCGATGGCGTCGGGGGTGGTGGATACGGCCGTCACCGGACTGCTGCTGCGGCGCGAGCCGCGCGTGACCGTAGATGCGGTGCGCATGGGGCGCAAGAAGATGTTCGTATCGTCGGCCAAAGCCGAGCGAGAGCTGGGTTGGAAGATTGTTGCCGTGGATGATGCTTTGCGCCGGGCTGTGGATTGGTTTCGCAGCCACGGGTACGCATAGCTAACTGGCTGACTAGCTGACTGGCTGAACCAAGCCCAGAGATAGGCGGCTAGTCAGCCAGTCAGCAAGATAGCTAGTCAGCTGAGTTTATGCCGAAGGTCGCCATTATTGCCGCGTTGGAGCGAGAGGTTGCCGGCGCCATCAAGAAATGGCGTGTCAGCAAGCGCGAATACGAGGGCAGGCGCTACAAGTTTTATGAGAATGCGCGCGCGGTGCTGGTCTGCTCCGGAATTGGGGCGGAAGCGGCACGACGGGCTTGCGAAGCAGTAGTGCGGCTGTATCAGCCAGCCTTGGTCATTTCGGTGGGCTTAGCAGGCGGCCTGGATGCCGGCGCGCGAGTGGGGAGCCTGTTCA
>DASSQB010000608.1:0-5643 GCA_035702725.1 Terriglobales bacterium
GCATCGGTGTTCCGATCAAAATGGTGTTCGCCGCCATCATTTCAGAAATGAACAGGTCGGAACGCGCCATCGTTGCGCGCTGGCCATCCGTCCACTGCCCCGGTGGAACCAGGGCCGCGGAAACCCAATCATCCGTGATCGCGCAGAACGCCTCTTTAGTTAAATCCCGCTCCACGATCTCACCGCCCGGGTTCTCTCCTTTCCACTGGCGAACGAATTCCTCCGTCAGCTGCCGCGACACCGAGTCTTGCCGCGCGCTGGAGTCAATGCGAAGCAGTCTCATACAGGACCTCCGTAACTTGATATGACGACTATTGACTAGTCAACTGTTGCTTTGGATGCGGAGCCGCAGGGCCGGTTTCATTCTTTTCGTCACTTTTTAGTGGGATATGAAAAGGAGGGGAATTTGAGGTCTATTGCCTGCTGGTCGGCCCCAGCCGGGGTCATTGACAGGATCGGATACGTTGCAGATAACTCATGAGTTTCTCCACCTCGGTGTCGCTCAGGCACCGCCCAGCCGCGTTTACGCGTTCCAGCAGCGGCTTGTCCATCTCCCGCAGGAGATTGAGCCCTTTCTGGGTGACATAACAGATCACCTGGCGGCGATTGCCGGCGGGCCGCTCCCGCCGTATCAGTTGTTTGTTTTCCAGGCGATCCAGCAGACGCGTAATCCCGGGAGTCTGCTCAATCATGCGTTTTACGATCTCCAGCGTGGGCAAGCCCCGAGGGCCGGCACCCCGCAGGATGCGGAGAACGTTGTACTGCTGGTAGGTAATGTCGCGCTTCTCAAAAAGATCGCCGTACCAGCGGCGCAGAAAGCCGGCGGTTAACAGGATTTCATAGACCAGGGCACCGCGGCGCGAAACCGGCGTTCGTGCCGGTCCTGCAGATTTCCCTTTATGCATAGGCAGCACTTTAACAATCATTGCCGCCAATGTGAAATCGCTCGCGGATCGCGCAGGTTGGCTGCGTCGCCAGCGGCCGGGCTTTTACTCCTGTGCCGGCTTGGGCTGGCGCGACGCCGCCACATCAGTCCGGCGCCAGCAATCGTAAACAAATTGTTGTGCCACCCGCTGCGGAGACTCTGCAGCCGGACTCAGAAGCGCCTTCCGCGGCGCCGGCGAACCGCTGCTAAAGAAATGAGCCCGGCGCCGAACAGCAGCAACGACGAAGGCTCGGGCGCCGCCCCAGAATCGCTGGTGATGCTGTAGCTGACAGGCGCCCCACTGTCATCCAGGCCGTAGCCCGGCTGTCCCGGAAGAGGGTCATAGAGGAGCGTTTCCGGACCTGATTCCACCGAAGGCTCGGTGAGAGATATCTGGTTTGTGAGCGGGGACGGAGGACCGAAAGTATCGGCGGGATCATCGAAGCCATCAATGTTGTCGGAGGCGAAGACGGCGGTGTTCGTCGTGCTGTCAAAGGTGATGACGTCAAGCGGCAAATTAAAGAAGTCGGGATCGAGGAGAAGCACTTGGCCGGTCACCGGGGAGAATGGCAAGTCAATTGTGCAACCAACAATGTGGTCGCAGGTTCCGCTACTCTCCGTAAGCACGATGGTGGTGGCGGAGGCGGGGCGGTGGTTGAGCAGGATTGCGGCGGTCAGAACGAGTGGAAGCGCGATCCAGGTCCTCATTTCTCTATCTCCCATCATAAGAATTGCGAAAGCCTGTTCTTCCGTCTCCTCAAGGGATCACCACATCCTGAATGGTAACTGGTGAGTGCAGGGTGTAATCGAGTTCGTCTGACTGAGCGACGCCCGTCGGCGTCAGCACGTCCACCGCTTTAGGTACCGTCGCTGGATCAACCGTGCAGTGCGCATCGGTACTGGCCGCGGCACAGACGCCAAAGAGGAACGCTTGCGGCGTGGCCGCGAAGCCGCGCGCCTGGTCCGGAGAAAAGCCATCCTGCCCCGTCAGCACCACCGTGAATCCCCAGCCCGACGTGGGCGTCCCCAAACTGGAGGTGGGCACACTGAAGGTAATGAAATGTGAAATGGCGTTGGCGCTGATGTTGATGGTGCCCAGCGTGTTGCCGTGAGCATCCACATAGCGCTGTCCGAAGCCCTGCACCTCCAGCAGCCTGCTCCACATCGAGCCTGCCGCAATAACATAGTTGCGCTGCGGGAACGAAGCCGCAGTCGAAGTGTCGCTGGCGGCGGCATTGGGATCGTGCACATACACATCCACCAGCTGCGCTCCCAGTGGGCTGCCGAACGTCGGGCTCAGGTCTCTCGTTTTTAGTTTAAAGGTCAGCGTCAGCAGGTCGGGACTCAGAATCACCCGAAACTCGGTAATGTCGAAGGCTCCGGCGTGGAAGTCGCCAGAAGTAGGATAGGCATAATTTCCGGGACCATTGTCATCGCCGGTTGGGTCGGTTACATCCAGCAGGACAGTTCCCGGAGTGAAGTCGAAAACAATACTGCGCTGCGCGTGCGCTGTGGCGCCCGTTGGGCTAACGGCCACAATGTTCAACACCGTCGTGCCCCCAATTATGGGCACCAGCAGGCTGAAGCTTCCGTCAGGGTTCGTGGGAGTACTGACTACCGTGGTCTGGCTGTTCTGGTCAGTATTGGTGGCGGCCACGTAAATGGTATTTCCCGCCGCAGAAGTGCCCGTAACCGTAATCGGAGAGCTGTCGGCGGCTGATTGATCCGCCGGTGCAGTTACGGTCAGTGTGGTCTGACCCTGCTGGTTGGCGACGTAGCGGTTGAAGGTGTCGTCGGGGCGCTCCTGGATTTTGCCCGCGACAATATCCTGCAAGAGGCGCACGTACGCGCCTTCGCTCCAGTAGAGTGGGGTCGAAGAGCCTGCCGGACGCGCGTTCTGAAAGCCGATGGAGGCAACCGTCGGGTCGGTCCCGTAGGGTGATGCCGCTAAGTTGGGAAACTCCCAATCCTGCTCGGGGAACAGGCCAATGTCAGAGGCGAGCCGCGGCAGAGTGCTGAGCAACAGCAACGCGGTTGAGGAGGCGCCGCTGGCCAGCGCGAACTCGGCCCGCTCGACGCTCAGTGGCGGCCACACGTGCCCGGTTCCCTGCCCGCTCGGCGCCCAGGGATGACCGTCTGTCTTGCCGTCACCGTAACCGTCTCCGTTGTAGCGATGCCACGCCGGAACCGGCCATCCCGAGCCGGTAACCGCGCTCATGATGGTGGCATCCACGACCGGCAGAGACTCAGTAACAGCTAAGTCATTCGCCGGCAAAAGGCCGAGGCGCACCAACTCCAGAAATCCCGCGTCAATAACGGTGCGCTGATCCAGAGTGGGCCCGCCATTTCCCACGTTGTAGGAAATAGCAGCGTTGGGGTCCCCCGTTTTCGAAAGCCGGATGAAATACGGATGAGTTGCCAGCGAGCCCGTGGTGGTGACTGTCCACGCTTCTACCGAGCGCTGCCAATCGTCGGCCACACCTCGCCACACGGCGGCGCTTGTTGAATCGTGATTGCTATCGGCAATGTCGGCGGCCGCGATCAATCCCGCGATCTCGGCGGCAATGGTGGATGGCGAGTACCCGTTCTGTTCCTCCCAGCGCTCAACTCCGAAGGAGGGGCCATGGCTGGCCACAAAGTTTGCCGCCGGACGGATGTGGCTGGTATAGAAGCTGGAATCTGTGATCCCCATCTGGTAGGCCATAATGATGGGATAGCTGCACTCATCTAACTGAGTGCCAAACGAGTCGGGCGCTGCCAGGCCGTTGGTCAGGCTGTTCCGCGGCATGGAGCCGTTGGCCAGTTGCTGGCGGTTGAACAGAAACTTGACCGCGTCGCCTGCCGTCTGCGTGTCGCCGTCAGCTATCAACCCGGTCCATTCCTCGTACAGATCGCGTGCGAATACTTCGCGATAGGAGCCGAAATATGTATTGTTTGGGTCGCCGGCGGAAATTGCCTGGCCCCAGGGCGACGTTGGACCCGCCTGCAGCGCGCCGGGAAAAGTTTTGTCCTCGGCGGCTTTCAGAAGATTCGCGCCCAGGTAATAACGGGTCACCAGCGAAGTCCATACGCTGGCCGTCACCCCCGCAAATGAGGTGGGAGGTGCTTTCAGAATCGCGTCATAAGCGTGCCAGCCCGCGTCATAGTTCGATTTCAGAGTCGAAAACGAGGTGCCCACTGTGGCCACAGCCGAGCTGACCGCGTCTCCCTGTCCTGTGCCGAAGCCCAGGGTCAGGGTAAAACTGCCGCTCGCAAGACTCACCTGTGCTCCTTGTACCAGGTTGCCATCCACGGCATCGGTATATAACGTGGTCAGTGCATTGGAAGCCTGGAGTTGCACCAGCGGATCACTGCCTGCGCCTTCGAAGCCGTTGCTCACCTGCAGGAAGGGCGGAGAAGATGCCAGCGCACTGTAAACCGGCACGGCATAGGTTCGGTTGGCTGCATTGGTTGCCGTGGTCGGGTCGGAGGCGACCAGCACATTGTGACCCGAGGAGGTGTCTACCGTTCCAGAATCAGGACCACCGTTGCCAGCTCCTCCGCCGCCATTGCCGTTGATACTGGGGTTATAGATTACATACAGCTTGTATGTGGAAAGGCTGCCCACCAGTGGCTGGAACTGCGTATGGATTACCAACGTGTTGTGGCTGGTGTCGGTCAGGTAATCGGTGGTGATGCGGTATTTCCCGTTCTTGGCCGTGGCGGTGATGCGGCAGCCCAGGGAACGCGCATCGAGCGACTGGGCAGTGTAGGTGGTGTCGCGGGTCTGGATATCTGTAAACGTGCTTCCATCCGTTACCACGTACTGCAGAGTTTCCACATTGCTATTGTCGTTGGTGGGAAAATAAACGTCGCTGAGTACTCCATTTGCGATTGTGAACCACACCTTCGACGTGGTGTTCTGCGCCGTTCCCACGCAATCTTTGCGTGCCAGGTCAAAATGCGAGAGCGCGCCGGGTCCGTCGGGAGCGGTGTTGCCAAATACGAGCGGAGCGGAAAGGCCTATGGCCATCAGAACAATCAGGGAAAAACTGGGCGCCAGTGCGCCGCGAGTGCGCCATTGCCGAGTCATGCTCCACCCTCCTGACTAATTGGAGTTGTTACCCGCCGGGCTCGCGAACATCGACACTATTTGATTTTTCTAAGGAGTGCTTTCCCCGAACGACCGGGGAATGTTGACACCCTGGCCATCGAGTGTCAATGTGCAACTTCCTACACGTAATGTGAAAGAGAATGCGGCCTTAAAAATCCTTTAGCGCGCTGCAAGCGGCAGGTTCACCGCACCTTTAAGCTGTATTTCTGGGTCATAGGCGGAACCAGTCCGTTCATGCGCAAGTACTCCACCAGCTGCCCGTAGTGGTCGGTGATGTGCCACACTGCAATAACGGAGATGCCCAGCTTGGTGTTAGGCCCAGCATAGCGTCCTTCCACGCGGTCCAGGGCATTGTTGGCGGTCAGCGTCGCCAGCACGCGGTTGCCGTAGTCGAACGAATCCTTCAAATACTGGATCAGCTCCGCCTTGGTTTTCGCCGGATTGTGCCCGCCCTTCTCGCAGTCGGCGGGAGGCTGCTTGCCCTCGAATTCGTTGAAGAAGGCAAACTGCCCGCAGGCCACGTGCTTCACCTGCTCGCCAAAGCTGCGCACGCCTTGAAAATTGCCGCCGCTGGGAATGAAGTCGTACTTGTTCGCGGGCATCGCTTCGGCAACTCCCAGAAACG
>DASSQB010000609.1:0-4864 GCA_035702725.1 Terriglobales bacterium
AAATGCCACTGGTTGAAGCCCGAGAACTGGTCAAGGTCTTTCCCCTCGGGGAATCCATTTTTGGCGGCGGAGCCAAAGGCGAGGTGCGCGCCGTGGATGGCGTTTCGCTGGACATTGAGGCCGGCGAAACTCTGGGCGTGGTGGGTGAATCGGGATCGGGCAAGAGCACGCTGGGCCGGCTCATCCTGCGGCTGATTGAACCCACCTCTGGCAGTGTTCGCTTTGCCGGAAAGGATGTGCTGCGGGCCAGCGACGCGGAAATGCGCCGCCTGCGCCGCGATATGCAAATCATCTTCCAGGATCCTTTCGGTTCGCTCGACCCGCGCATGCGGGTGAGCGAAATCGTGGCTGAGCCGCTGCTGGTGCACAACACCACCGGCCGCCGCGAACGCCGCCAGCGTGTAAACGAGTTGCTGCGCGCCGTGGGGCTCGAGGAATCGGCGGCGGAGCGCCATCCGCACGAGTTCAGCGGCGGCCAGCGACAGCGCATTGGCATTGCCCGCGCTCTCGCCCTGCGGCCCAAGTTCATCGTGGCCGACGAGCCGGTTTCCGCGCTCGACGTCAGTGTGGGCGCGCAGATCGTCAATCTTCTGGCTCGCCTGCAGCGCGAGTTCGGCCTCACCTACCTCTTCATTTCTCATTCCATGCCGGTGGTGCGCTATCTGGCCACGCGCATTGCGGTCATGTATCGGGGCAAGATCGTGGAGGTCGGGGCCACGGAGCAACTGGTTGGCAATCCGGCCCACCCCTACACCCGCAGCCTGCTCGAAGCCACGCCGGAGATGGAAGCAGCCTTCAGCAATCTGCACTAAGCGTTCAGCCCCTGAACTGTTCAGCCGGGAGTCATTCCGCCGTCATGCTGAGCGGACTTCAGCCCCGAAGCATCTCGCGCGCACTGCATCGGCCGCTGCACGCCAGATCCTTCACGGCTGAAGCCGTTCAGGATGACCCCAATTTGCCGGACTGGACGCTGAGTGCTGAATGCTTCGCCCGGACGTTGCTCGGTGCTTAAGCTACAGCTACAATCGCGAGTTCGCCCACGGAGCACCTCCCATGAGTTCCATGCCTGCCGCGGCCCCGCAAACCGCGCCCCTTGCGTTGTCGGAAACGCAACGCATCCTCAACACCTTCATCGCGCCCAGCAGAACTTTCAGTGACCTGCGCCGCAACCCACGCTGGTGGGTGCCATGGATCGTTCTCGCCATAGCCTTCTTGGCTTTCATTGTGGTGATCGACCAAAAGGTGGGCTTCGATCAGATTGCGCACACTATGACTGCCAGCTCCTCGCGGGCGGCACAAATGGAGCAACTGCAACCTGACCAGCGGGCAAGACAGTATGAGAGCATCGCTCGCTTTACCCGGGTCCTGTCCTATGCCAGCCCGGTAACCACCCTCATCGTGTACCTGATCGTTGCCGCCATACTCATGGGCACATTCCGCTTTGGGGCAGGGGCGGAAATCGGCTACAAGACCTCGCTCGCCATTGTCATGTACAGCGCCTTGCCCTTCGTTATCAGCGCTTTGCTTGGTATCCTCTCGCTCAGCGCCGGTGCCAATCCCGAAAGCTTCAACCTGAACAATCCCGTGGCCAGCAATCCGGCTTACTTCATGGATATGGCCGGCAACAAGTTCTTCTACACCCTGGCCTCCGCCTTCGACGTGTTCACCATCTGGTGCATCGTGCTCATGGCCATCGGCTTTGCCCGCAATAGCAAACTGCGCGTGGGTACCTGCTTCACCGTGATTGCCAGTTGGTACCTATTGTGGAAGCTGCTGGCCGCCGGACTGGCGCTGCTCTCCTGATTTAAAAAGAATGTCATGCTGAGCGCAGTCGAAGTACCCCTGCGCCGCTCGCACCATCACCAACGCTCAAGCGAGTTCTCCCACGTCCGCGTGGGCATGGTGTGAAAATCACCTCGGCGGGTCCACCAATGCGGGGGTATTTCGACGAATGCACCCTCATTTAACCTTACAGGCTGTATAACGAAATGCTCGAGAATGGCCTATCGTCTTGAAACTTGAAACCGCTTCTTCAGCCCTTTCTTGACACTTTCGCGCGCCCGCCGATATTCTAAATATTGCTTCCGCAAGAACTTGCGCGGCTCTAGGTGAGCCGGCAACCAGGATTTTTCGCTTCCCGCAGGCCTTCGCGGTCGGGGTGGGGACGTGCGGGAGGTTCCAGATGTTGATCAGTCTCCAGGAATTAGAGCAGCACCGGGTTGATTTCCAGGAGGAAATCGGCGCGAATCTTATTGATTATGGGGAAGATATCCACCAGATTCAGGCCCTGCGCTCGAGCGGCCACGCGGAACTGGTGGAGGAACGCCGGGGACATCGGGAGCGCATCGAGGATATTCGGGTGGTGGGCGATTTCTCCACCCGTCTGCAAATGAATTGCGCCCGCTGCCTGGAACCGGTCACCCGCGACATTTCCGGGGATTTCGACCTGCTTTACCGTCCGCGGGGCGCTGATTCTGGCGTGGATGAGCGCACCGTTCCTCAGGACGAAGCCGAGGTCAGCTACTACACCGGGGAAGGCGTGCTGCTGGAAGATGTGCTGCGGGAGCAGGTGCTGCTGGCTGTTCCGCTCAAGGCGGTGTGCCGCGAGGACTGCCGGGGGTTGTGCCCGCATTGCGGCCGCAACCTGAACGTTGAGCAGTGCAATTGTGCCGAACCGCTCGAGGACCCGCGCTGGTCGGCGCTGAAAGAGATCAAGGACAAGCTGCAAAGCTAGAATTCGCCGGTTTAAACTGCTATAGGGCCCTTGGGCTCTGGGCCAGCCCCGGCAAAAAGAGGATTTCATGGCAAACCCGAAACGACGTCATTCCCAAAGGCGCACCTCCACCCGGCGGGCGCACGACCATCTCTCTGCCCATTCACTATCTGAATGCCCCAACTGCCACGAACGTAAAATGCCGCATCGCGCCTGCCCCAAATGCGGCTACTATAAAGGCCGCGAAGTGCTGGAGATGGAAGAGTCGAAGTAAGCGGCTCCGTTCTGGCTAGCGATGGCAACCATAGCAGTGGACGCGATGGGCTCGGACCGTGCGCCCAAGCCTGAAATCGAAGGCGCGATTCTGGCGGCGCGGCACCATCACGTCCAGGTTCTGCTGGTGGGCAGGGAAGACGTATTGCGCCAGGAGCTGGCACATCATTCCCAGGCGGCCCGGCTGCCCATCGAAATAGTTCACGCCAGCGAAGTAATCACGATGGAGGACAAAGCCGCCCAGGCGCTGCGCGCCAAGCGCGATTCCTCCATGCGTGTGGGCATACGCCTGGTGCATGACGGCCGGGCGGATGGTTTCGTTACCGCCGGCAATACCGGAGCGGCGATGGCCACGGCCAAAATCATCCTGGGAACCCTGCCGGGTGTGGATCGCCCCGCGCTCGCCGCGGTATTTCCCACCGCCGCCGGCACGGCCGCCATCCTGGTAGATGTGGGCGCGAACGTGGACTGCAAGCCGAACAACCTGGAGCAGTTCGCCATTATGGGCGAAATTTACTTTCGCAGCATCTTCGGCACCCGCCGCCCGCGCGTCGGCTTGCTCTCCAATGGTGAAGAGGAAAGCAAGGGCAACGACCTGACCCGTGATGCGTACAAGCTGCTGAAGCAGCTGCCCATCAACTTCGTTGGGAACGTCGAAGGCCGCGACCTTTATAACGGGCAGGTGGACGTTATCGTCTGCGACGGCTTTGTAGGCAACGTGGCGCTGAAAATTTCCGAAGGCGTGGTGGAACTGGTGCGCGAGGCCCTGAAGGATTCGCTGCGCGCCACCATCACCCGACAGGTGGGGTTCCTGCTCTCGCGCAAGGCGTTCGTGGAATTCAAAAAGCGCGTGGACTATACCGAATACGGCGGGGCGCCGCTGCTGGGGCTGAAGGGCGTGTGCATCGTCAGCCATGGCTCCTCCAACGCTAACGCCATCAAGAACGCGGTGCGCGTGGCCTCCGAATTCGCCCAGCACCAGATCAACGCCAAGATTGAGCAGGAATTGAGCCGCCTGCCCGCCGAGATCACCTCCTGACAGGACCGTGAATGCCTGATTCCCACCTCCCTTACCATCCTCACGGCCATCAGCCTAAGGCGGGTGAGCGCGTGCCCGCCGGCAACCTCGCTTTTCTTTTTCCGGGACAGGGCTCGCAGAAAGTAGGGATGGGCAAAGAACTGGCTGAACTCTATCCCGTGGCCATGGAGACGTTCCGGGAAGCCGATGCCGCGCTCAGCTACAAGCTCTCGCAGGTTTGCTGGGAAGGCCCGGAAGACAAACTAAAGCTGACCGAGATTACGCAGCCTGCCATCCTGACCATGTCGGTGGCGGTGTTTCGTGTGCTGCGCGACATGGGCATAGCTCCGCGCTACGCCGCCGGTCACAGCCTGGGCGAATACTCGGCGCACGTGGCCGCGGGCACGCTGCCGTTTGCCGACGCAGTGCGCACCGTGCGCAATCGTGGCAAGTACATGCAGGAGGCGGTGCCGGTGGGACAGGGAGCGATGGCCGCGATTTTGGGTATGCCGCTGGAGCAGGTGGCGAAGATCTGCGGCGAGGCGGCTCAGGGCCAGGTTTGCCAGCCCGCCAACATCAATTCGCCGGACCAGGTAGTTATTTCGGGCAGCGCGCCCGCGGTGGAGCGCGCCGCCGAATTGGCCAAACACCATGGCGCTAAGAAAGCTGTGATGCTGCCCGTAAGCGCTCCCTTCCATTGCGCGCGGATGAAGCCGGCGCAGGAACGCCTGGCCGCCGACTTGAAGAAACTGACCTTTAGCCAGCCGGAAGTTCCCGTGGCCTGCAACGTGGATGCAGTGCTGGTGGATACCGGGGAGAAGAGTTGCGACGCCCTGATTCGCCAAGTCACGGGCGCGGTG
>DASSQB010000610.1:0-5339 GCA_035702725.1 Terriglobales bacterium
GCGGAAGGCACCGTCAATCTCGCCCATGTAGTGGTGCAGCAACACGTAGGCGGTGCCCGGCGAGCGCACACCCAGGAAGGTGCCGATAATTCCGGACGCCGACATGGTGGCCTTGAGCACGTCGGTCTCGAACCACTGGTCCAGGAAGTCGGCCGCGCTCATGGTCATGAGCTGAACCTGGTTGTACTTGTCTTCGCTGGAGAGGTGCTGAAACCGGCGCCCGATAAACAGCAGCTTCATCAGTTCTTTCGGGTTCAGCGTGGAGGGGTCGGGCGGAACCATGCTCAGGATGGGCTTCACGAAGCGGCACATCTGCTGCATGGCCTTGCCGAATTCTTCGTAGGCCTCGGCGTCCACGGCGGAATGGCGGGCGATTTCGCGCCGGGTCTTGCCGTGGTCGTTTACCCGCCACAAGTGGTCGCCATTGGGCATGGGGGTGAAGGTGCCGTCCAGGGGCAGAATTTCCAGGCCGTGGCGGGGCAGATCGAGGTCGCGGATGATTTCCGGGCGCAGCAGGGAAACCACATAGGAGCAGACCGAGAACTTGAATCCGGGAATGATTTCTTCCGTGACGGCGGCGCCGCCCAGCACGTAACGGCGCTCCAGCACCAGAACTTTCTTGCCCGCGCGGGCCAGGTAGGCGGCGTTGACCAGCCCATTGTGGCCGCCGCCGATGACGATAACGTCGTATTTATTACTTCCGGCAGGCATAGGAATTTCGCGGAATGAAGCCACATTGTAAGCGAGGCGTGGGGATTTGTCTTGCCACGGTCGTGTGGGGACGGGGCTTTGCCCCGTCCAGGGCGGGCGCAGCCCGCCTCGACCTTCGTCAATAACGGCCATTCTTGCTGCGGCCCCGTGCCGCTGGCTATAATCCGGCTTCATACCACGCATTGCAGGAGCCAGCTTGCCGGTCGGAACCGCATTCCACGAGCGTACCTTTCCCCTCTGCTACAGCCTGAACTATCGCGAGTGGTCGGGCTACTACACGGTCAGCGTCTACGAGACCCACCATGAGCACGAGTACAACGCCATCCGCAACGCCGCCGCGCTGATTGATATCACCCCCCTGTTCAAATACATGGTAAGCGGCAAGGACGCCACCCGCCTGGTGAACCGGGTGATCGCGCGCGACATCAACAAGGTGGGCGTGGGCCAGGTCATCTACTGCTGCTGGTGCGACGAAGAGGGCAAGGTGATTGACGACGGCACCATCACCCGCCTGGAAGAAAATAGATACCGCTGGACCGCCGCCGATCCCAGTCTGCGCTGGTTTCGCCAGAACGCGCTGGGCATGGAGGTGCAGATTGAGGACATCTCCGAGAAGACGGCGGCGCTGGCGGTGCAGGGGCCCACTTCCGGCAAGCTGCTGAAAGCGGTGAGCGATGCCGACATCACCAATCTGAAATATTTTCGCGTTACCCACGGCAAGATTGAAGGCGTGCCTGTGGATATTTCGCGCACCGGCTACACCGGCGACCTGGGCTACGAGATCTGGGTGCAGTGGAATGATGCGGTGAAGGTCTGGGACGCGCTGATGAAAAATGGCAAGCAGTTCGACGTGCATCCCACGGGCATGCTGGCCCTGGACGTGGCTCGTATCGAAGCCGGGTTGATCCTGATCGAAGTGGACTACATCAGCAGCAAGAAAGCGTTGATTGCGGAGCAAAAGTACTCGCCTTCTGAGATCGGCTTGGGGCGCCTGGTGCATCTGGAGAAGGAAAATTTCATTGGTCGTTCGGCGCTGGTGGAGGAGCAGAGGCGCGGCGCGCGCAGGCAGTTGGTGGGACTGGAGTTAGAGTGGTCGGAAGTCGAGCGTTACTTCGACCAACTGGGCATGGCGCCGCAGACACCCAGCACCGCGTCGCGTGTACACGTGCCCGTGTACAAGGGCGGCAAGCAGGTGGGAAAGGCGACTTCCACTACCTGGTCGCCACTGCTCAAAAAGATGATTGCCCTGGCCAGCGTGGAACGCGAGCACTCGCAGCTGGGCAACAGGTTGAAGATGGAGTTCACGGTGGAATCGGTGCGTCACACCGTGACCGCCACCGTGGTCAAGCTGCCGTTCTTCAACCCCCCGCGCAAGACCGCGGTGCCGGTGTAAGAAGCAGCCGTCAGCATTCAGCTATCAGCATTCAGCCAATCGAGATAGCGCCTCCAAGAACTCTCTTTTGTGGCGCGGGCGCTCCCGCCCGTGAATGCCATGGCTGACGCCCGGCGTGAGGGCAGCACGACCATCCGGATCGCCTCCCCAACCGCGCTGAAAATCGTCAATCATGAATCCGCTTGCGGCTTGCTCGCTTCCAGTAGAGATAACCAGGGATGCCGATGAGCACAATGGCCAGGCCGGCAAGGGCTTCTTTCGGGCGCTGCAGCAAGGTGTTCGCCGCCCACAAGCCGGCAATCACCAGATACAGCGCGGGCAGCCAGGGGTAGCCCGTGCAGCGGTAAGGACGCGCCATCTCCGGCCGCTTGTGCCGCAGCACGAACAGAGCGCCAACTCCCGCCAGGTAGGAAACGATCATCATGAACATCACGTAGGTGTAGAGCTGGTCGTAGCGGCCGGTGAAGACCAGGATCGCGCCCCACAGTCCCTGTCCAATCAGGCTAAAGGCGGGGGTGCGCCAGCGGGGATGGACTTCTGCCATCTTCTGAAAGAAAACGCCATCGCGGGCCATGGCGAAGTACACCCGTCCGCCCGACAAGATGCAGCTGGCATTTGCCCCGAAGCAGGACAGCGCAATCATGGCCGAAAGCCAAACAGCCGCAGCAGGAGAGAACAGTTGCACCGCGGCAGCATGAGCGATGGTTTCCGTGCCCGCAATTTTGCTCATGGGCAGCGCATAAAGGTAAACCAGATTCATCGCCACATAGATGACACCCACGCAGAGCACACCCGCTACCATGGCGCGGGGCAGATTGCGTTGCGGTTCCTTCACTTCGCCCGCCACCCAAGTGATGTACACCCAGCCGTCGTAAGCCCAGAAAACTGCGATCAGGGCCACACCGAAGGCGCTCATCAGGCCGGAAAAACTTCCACCCATCAGCAAGCCGGAAGCGCGGGCGCCTGCAGCCACGCCGGTTTGCGTGAAGTGCGACCACGAGCCTTTGCCTACGGCAAACCCCAGCAGGACAAACGCGGCCATGGCTAGAAATTTCAGCCAGGTGGCGATGTTCTGCAGAACCGCTCCACGGCGCAGGCCGGTTACGTTCATCCAGGTGGTGAAGGCAATGGAGGCCAGCGCTACCAGGTGGGTGCGATTGATGGTCAGGCCGAACCCACTCCACACCACGTGCTGGGCGGAGATGAAAGGCACAATTTCGCCCAGGTACACCGCCGCGGCCACGCCCAATGCGGCGATGGTGCCCCCGTTGCTCACGGTGAAGATCATCCAGCCGTAAAGAAACGCGACCAGATCGCCATAGGCCTCGCGCATGTAGACGTACTGGCCGCCGGAGTCGGGATACATCGCGCCCAGTTCAGCGAAGGCAAAGCAGGCAAACAGCGAGACCACGCCCCCCAGCACCCAAACCAGGATGAAATACAAAGGATGAGGCAGGGGCCCGGCCACGTCCTTTGCAGTCAGAAATATGGAGGAGCCAATGATGCCGCCCAAGAGCAGCAGCACGGAATCCAGCAGGGAGAGGCCGCGGATGAGACTAGGCTCTGCGACGGCGGTCTGGGCGCTGGATTCGATCTGCGGAGAGGCGCCGGGAGGCGGGTTCATGGATTATCCAATGCCCAATTCGTCGGGCGACTCGAGGGGCGTGCCGCAGACGCGGCAGATCACGGCTGAGCAATCGCCACAGGTCAGCGGATCGGTGACCTCCCGCGCACAATTGGGGCAGTAGAGCGGCTGCGGCTGGCCCTCGGGCTGGGACTCCGGCAATTGCGGCATGGTGGATGGCAAGATACCAGAAATCCGGCCTCGGGTCTGTGCCGGAGTAATCGCCAGGACAGGAAGGCTGCCCGGATTGTCTCAAGGCTGGGCTGAGACCAACTGGTGCCCCACATTCCAGCCCTCCACCTCGACCGTTGGCGCGGCTTTGCCGGCATCGCTGGTGGAATAGGTGGCTGTGATTTGCCGGGTTTCGCCGGGCAGCAGCTCAAAGTAGTTGTCCTGCCAAAGCACTGGGAGGATTTCGGTGTCGCTGGGCGCCTCGGCGCTCACCCGGTTGCTTACCGTGCGATTGACCTTCAGGCGAATGCCGAAGGCAAGCGCGCGCCGGGGGTTGTGCAGCGTCACCGTGGTTGAGCTTTCATCTCCCTGGACCTGGGAACGGGCAGTTACCTGCAGGTCCACCTGCGGCAGATGATTGAGCGCGGTGTAATCGGCGAAGGTTTTGGTAGGCGCCCAAGTGGAGATGTCGTATTGGCCGCTTGTGTCCTCCTGCTCGCGGGCGAAGTCAATGGTTTCCACCTTGGTTGAGAGCCAGTAGAAATTTCTGCTCTTTACTTCTCCCCCTGATTGCAGCGTCAGGCTCACGAAATAGGTGGAGGACAGGCCGGGAATTTCGGGCAGGGTGAACACGCGGGTGCTGCTGTCGGGCGCAATGTCCAAATCAGCCTGACGCGAGAACTTCTCGGCCATATCCAGGTTGTAAACCTTGGCCGTGACCTTCAACCGGGGGAAACTCTGGTAATAGGAATTGACCACGACGATGGAGCGGTCATCGTAGGAATACTGCACGTGCAGGGGTTCGCAGGCCTTTTTCACGCCAAAGTAGGAGCCCCCGGGGCGGAGGTACCAGTCGTAGAGGTGCCAGATCATGCCCGGCCAGGCATTGTTCAGCATCCACTGGATGATGCCGGTGGAGGTGTACTTATTGCCGCCATAAGCTTCCATCATGGCGCGGTGTGCTTCGTAGGCCTGTATTTGAGCTTTGCGAGCGTATTCCTCTGCCGAGTTGGAGGGGCCATAGCGGTGTTTGAGCGCCTCCGTGAAGACGCTGAGCGTGCGCGACATACCGCCGGCGTGGTACTCCCAGACGGAATCAATGGGCCAGAGGTGATCGGGCGGCAGCATGCGGCGGAGGCTCTCGATGGGTGGAATGGCGGGCCCGGGGCTGGTTTCCGTGTTGAATCCGAAAGCGCCGCCGTGGCGGTGGTCGAGGTACCAGAATGATGGCGCCACATATTCATAGGGGCCGGTCATCTTCACCCCCGTAGGACCGACGGTGGTGGTCCTTCCGGCCGCCGAGGCAATGGCCGGGTTTGGCCAGTCAGACTCCTTGAGCACCTGCAGGTACGTCTCTTCCACCTTGGGTGGCGGGGCAAAGTCGCTGCCGTAAAGCCAGACGAAAACAGAAGGATGGCGCTCCAGACGGCGGGCCTGGTC
>DASSQB010000611.1:0-8581 GCA_035702725.1 Terriglobales bacterium
AACCAGAAGCTGGCGAGCGCCTGGAGGCTGAACAAGGCGGCGTCCTTGTTCGATTACCAGCCGGGTCAATCGCCGGCCAGCTTTTTCGATCCTGACTTTCCCGCCAAGGATGCCGATGCCGCGCGGCTGGCAAACCGCGAAACGGCAGAGAAAACCTGCCGCGCGCACGGCATTACCGACCAGCGCCTGCTGGATGACTGCATACTCGATCTGGCGGTGACCAACAGCTTTGTCTTCGGCAGCCAGTACGCGCACGCGCAACAGGTTCTGGCCGCTCGCGCCGCCCTCGCCCGGCCGGCTTCAGCACCGGCGGAACAGATGCTTTGGGTGGACGGAGAAATTCTGGACAGCAAATCGGAGCCTGAATATCACTTTCAGGGCAAGAAAGGCGATGTGATCTGGGTAGGATATGACCCGAATTGCAAAAATGCCGGGAGCCCGGAGGGGCGTTCCTTTCTCGCAGTGCTCGATCAAACGGGGAAGCAACTCGATTCCCGCGACGCCTGTGGTTTTGGACGACTGGAACTGCCGATGACCGGAACCTACACCTTCAGAGGCATATTCAAATATCGGAATGACACCGTCCACTATCATGTTCCCGTTCGCATAGTCCGGCCCGACCGCCATCAGCAGATATCGTACGGGCAGTCAATCTCGGGAAATATTGAACAATGGGCCGCCCATGACGTGTATACGTGGTCCGGCAAGGCGGGTGACCTGATCGTGCTCTCCGGGGAGGGATGTGACCTGAAGGTGTTGACCTCGATCATCGACCCAGACGGGCATGATATCCTCGGTCCCTCCTGCCGCACCGGTACCTACTGGAAGCTGCCGAAAGACGGAACCTATCAGCTGGTGGTCAATGGCGGCGAATGGGCGCATGCGAAGATAACAGGCACCTACCACTTCGTCTTTCAAGGCGGGAAGCTGGCGCAATAACGCGGCTCCGGACACGCCCCCTGAGCGGGGCGCAAATTCCTTGCTAACTTATGCCAGGGTAGCGCGTCTACCTCCATTAGGGTAGGATGTCTACCACGATGGCCAGGAATACCTCGAATAAGGCCGATCTTCTGCAGGGCACGCTTGACATGCTTATCCTGCGGACACTCCTCTTCGGGCCGGCGCACGGCCATCAGATCGCCAAGCACATTCAGCGAACCACCGAGGATGTTCTGCAGGTGGAGCACGGCTCCCTGTACCCGGCTCTGCACCGCATGGAGCGCAAGGGCTGGATTGCCGGGAAGTGGGAGATGTCGCGGGAGCGAAAGCGCGAGTTTAAGTATTACCGGCTGACTCCGGCTGGAAGGCGGCAGCTCTCCCAGGAAGAATCGCGCTGGAAGCAGCTGGCGGCCGCCGTGGCTCGGGTGATGTGGCCTGCCCGGGAAGGTGAATCATGAATGCCTGGAATTGGCTCAGCTGCCGGATCCGCCTCCTCGGAGGAGGGAGGAGTCGCATGCAGGATCTGCAGCGGGAGTTGGAATCGCATTTGGCAGCGGAAGCCGATGAGCAGCGGCAATGCGGTGTGCCCGACGACGAGGCCCGGTATGCCGCTCGCCGCACCTTAGGCAACACAACCCTTATCGCTGAAGAAGTTCGCGCTATCTGGAGCATGGCCTGGTGGGAAGAAGTTATCCGCGATTTGCGGCATGGCGCCCGAGCCTTCCGCAACAATCTGGGCTTCACCACAGTAGCCGTGCTGACATTGGCGTTGGGAATTGGCGCCAATACAGCCATTTTCAGCGTCATCGAAAATGTCATGTTGCGTCCGCTGCCCTTCACCGCGCCGGACCAGTTGGCGCGTATTTTCTCCACCAAGGATGGTGTTCCTCTCAACCCTAATGGAAGCGGGCTTCACGGGGGGCCATCGGCGATGGACATGCGGGATTTTGCTCAGAGCAACCACACCTTTCAGCAGATGGTGGTTTATGACACCTGGCGAAAGAACGTAAGTTTCGGCGCCCGGCAGGGCGAGCCGCAGCAGATGTGGGTTGGCCTAGTCCCTGGGGCGTACTTCAGGATTCTAGATGTGAAGCCGATCATGGGCCGGCTCTTTACGGAACAGGAAAGCTACATCGGCAGGTACTATGTGGCCGCTATCAGCGCCCAATTGTGGAGGAATCAGTTCGGCGGCGATCCCGCAATCCTGGGACGCAGGTTCCGGATTAATGATGAGCCTTACACCATTGTGGCGGTGATGCCGGACGTGATTCCCGGATGGATGGAGTTGAAGCCGGTTCAGATATGGACTCCCTTCGGATTTGCCGACCCACGTGGGGATACATGGACGGAAACCGGGCGAGTCGGGCGAGGCTGGTACACATTGGGGCGCATGAAGCCTGGAGTGTCGCTCGAACAGGCGCAGTCCGATCTTGCCACCATTGCCGCCGGACTGGCGGCAACGCATCCTGTGGACCGCGGAATCGGAGTCGAACTGGAGAAGCTTTCCGATACGCGAGCGCGTGACCTGCGGCCGATACTGTTCCTGCTGATGGGGGCTGTGAGCCTGATTCTGCTGATCGCCTGCGTGAACCTTGCGAACCTGCTCCTGGCGCGCAACTCGGCGCGCGAACGCGAGCTGGCCATGCGTGCCGCTCTGGGAGCGGGAAAGGGAAGACTGGTGCGCCAGCTTCTGGTTGAAACGCTGCTGCTCTCCATGATCGGAGGCGCACTGGGGTTACTGCTGGCGCAAATCGGTGTCACCGCGCTGACGAGAATGCATCCTGAGGGTCTGCCGCAGCTCTCTTCCCTTAAGCTGGACTGGCGGGTGCTGACGTTCACCCTGGCGGTTTCTCTGACCACGACCCTGCTTTTTGGCCTGGTTCCGGCTTTCACCGGCGCTCGCTTGAACCTGGTGGAGGCGCTGAAGCTGGGGTCGCGGACCACCACCGCAGGCTCGGGCACACAAAGCATGCGTTGCATTCTGGTGGTCACGGAAATGGCACTGTCATTGATGCTGCTGGTCGGCGCCGGCCTGATGGTGCAGAGCATTTTGCACCTGCAGAGGCAGCGACTGGGGATCCGTAAGGATCATCTGCTCACTGGTCACTTCTATTTGCCCCCCGTCCGCTATCCAAACTCCGGAGCCATCACGCGTTTCTGCGATCAATTTGGAGACAGCGTCCGCGCCCTGCCAGGTGTGGCGGAGGCAAGCGTCACGACAATTTATCCGCCAAACTACAACTGGACGCAGATGCTGACGATTGACGGACATCCAGCCACGCGAGCTCAAGACGTTCCCACCGCGCGCTTCGGCCTCACAGATTCCCATTACCTGAAAACCATGGGCATTCCCCTGCTTCGCGGCCGGGATTTCAGCGAGTCAGACAGCGAGACCAGTCCACCGGTGGCACTCATCAGCCAGGAACTGGAGCGCCGTTATTTCCCCCATGAGGATCCTATCGGCCGGCGAGTTCATATTGGGCCTCCGGAATTCATGCACATGCCGGCGGGAGCCGATATCACGGATTCGGCCGACGTCACTATTGTTGGCGTTATCGGCGATATCCGCAATGCCGGGCTCACATCGCCGCCAGAGCCCCAGATTCTGGTTTTGTATTCCCAGCATCCGCTGGTGAACTACGGGTTCAAGGACATTGTGGTGCGCACCGGCTCGAATCCTCAGACCCTGGTTCCTGAAATCAGTCGCCAGCTGCATGCGCTGGATGCGGACATGCCCTTTGCGCAGGTGCGGACGATGGATGAAGTTATTGAGTCAGAAACGGGAAGCCAGCGTTTCACGACTGCTCTGCTGGCTTTGTTTGCCGGGGCCGGTTTGGTGCTGGCGGCGGTCGGCATTTATGGGGTTGTTTCCTTTCTGGTGGCGCAGCGCAGGCAGGAACTGGCGGTGCGCATGGCGCTGGGCGCAACCCGTGCCGCCGCTCTCTGGCTTGTGCTGAAGCAGGGCTTGGCGATGGCTGCCACCGGAGCAGCCATAGGACTGCTGGGCGCTTGGGCGACGCAGAAGTTCATACGCGGCATTCTGTTCGGCATCTCTCCGCTCGACCCGCTCACTTTTGGCGGCGGAACCATTCTTCTGCTGGCCATTGCGGCCATTGCCACCGCGATCCCTGGAGCCGGGGTGATGCGGCTCGACCCAGCGCAGGCGCTGCGGCAGGACTGAACTCTGTGAGAATTCTTCGTTGGCTGGCTCAGGGCTGGTTTTTTGCCGCCTGCAGCAGCACCACATCGGAAGTGTTTTGCGTGCGGGCGATGGCGAGAGTTTTTCCGTCCGGCGACCAGCGGAACGCCACAATATTCTCCGAGGTGAAGTTGGTGATCGGGCGCCCCGGCGAACCATCGAGCGGCTGGACAAAAACGTTGTCCACGCCTTTATCCCGAATGATGTAGGCGACCGCTTTTCCGTCGGGCGTGAAGCTGAGATTGTTGACAAATACCCCGTTCCCGGCTGCCCCGCTGATGCGCGGATCGGGCGCAAAAACATGAGGAGAGGATTGCGCATTGGAATCCAGGGCAACCGTAGCCAGCACGCTTTGCGCCGATCCTGGGCCCTGCGAACCGCTCACGTCGGCATCCAGAACCATTTTCTTGCCATCCGGCGAAACCGCATGGCCGGCCCCCAGCCCATACATCATGGGAACATCACTCCCGGGAACGGGTTGAGATTCTCCGCCCGCGATGGGGACTCGCATGGAGAAGTGGGGTGAGCGGCCGCTATCGTAGTAGACCCATTTTCCATCCGGAGAGCACACCGGATCGTAATCAAACGTACCGTTGGTAAGTTGCTTCAGATTGGAGCCGTCGGCATCGGCTCTCCACAGCCAAACGCTGTTTGTGCCTCCATGAAACGCCCATGAGATCACCAGATGGCGATCGTCACAACGCGTCAAATCCAGGATCCAGGCATTGGGATCGCTGAGGAGGGTGGTTTCGACCGTGCCATCGGTGCGCATTCGGCGCACGCTCTGCCGATCAGACACGAGCAGCTTGCCGTCACTGCTCCACGCCACGGCGGCTACATCCTGAGCCTGCGGCAAAGCTTGGGCCGTCAAATTTGCGGCCAGGCCGGCGCCGGGAAGCAAAACCAGGCTGAGTGACTCTCTGACTTGAACTGTCGCCGCAGTTTTGCCGTCGGCTGATACGGTGAGCGTCGCGTAGTCGTTGGTGTCGCGGGTAACGGCTTGGATTGGTCCTCCCGCGGGGGAAATCAGGCCAATTTGTGCGCGGTTGTAACTTGGTCCCTTTTCCCGGTACAAGGCAAGCAGCCATTGACCTCCTGGGAGCCACGTGATTTCGTGTACCAGCGAATCGTGGAACGAAGCTAGAGGTTGAGCGCCCTGGCTGGCAACCTCGAACGTCTTAACTGACCCTAGCGCTTCGCCCTGCGCATACACACTGTACGCGACCCGTTTCCCGTCCGGCGACCAACTCACAAAGCGCGGGAAATCGTCGGGCGTGACGGGCGCAATGCGCACTACCTTTTCTTCGCTGCCGTCTGCATTGGCCATCAGCAGGCGATACTTGCCAATCTCAGGATCGTTGCCTCGAGCATACGCGATGTGACTGCCATCCGGAGAAAAGGTAATACCTGTATCTACATCCTTGACAATGATCTGTGGAGTACCGCCGAGAACCGGGGTGCGGTAGAGCCCCCAGGAACTCTGGGTGGCGATGTCCGCTTTGCGGAAGTAGACATAGTTTCCGTCCGGTGAAAAAGTCAACGACGCATAGACGGCGGCGGCCGGCGGGACAATCTGCGTGTCGCTGCCGGTGGGCACGTTGCGCAGCCACAGGCTCTGCAGACCGCCATCGTTCTGCACGTTCAGGATGTACTTACCGTCGGGTGAAATCGCGGCCGCCAGCGCCTTGCCCGTGTTTGTAATCTGGGTGATGGTGAAATTCTGAAAGGGAGTCGGCCCCTTGCGGCTTATGAAGGAGTAGACGCCAAACCCGCCAGCCGCCAGCAGGAGCACAGCAATTATGGCAATGGTGGCCACCCCAAACTTGTGTTCCCGTGCCACCGTGCTCACGCTGGAAGAACTGGCTGGGCTCGCCTGGACAGTCGCGGGCTGTGGGGAGGAGGCCGCTATGGGCAGCGACGCCGATGATCCTGCGCCTTGAGCGGGAGCGCCGGCGGATACTGTTTGCGCCGCGGGCAGGTGTCCCGATCCACTGTCCCGCTGTAGCCGCTTTAAGTCGCTGCGCATGTCCGCGGCGTGCTGATAGCGCAGGTCGCGGTCCTTTTCCAGAGCTTTATTGATGATTTCTTCCAGCCGTGGCGGCACATCCGGATTGAGGCGCAGTGGCGGCACGGGCGCGCGATTAAGAATCGCTTCGAAGATGACGGCTGATGTATCACCCCGGAAGGGCACCGTGCCAGTGGCCATTTCGTATAACACGGCGCCAAAGGAGAACAGGTCAGTGCGCGCGTCCAGTTCCTTGCCCTTCGCCTGCTCTGGCGACATGTAAGCCACGGTTCCCACCGCCGTGCCTGGACTGGTCAGGTGTTCCAGACTCACTGCGGCGGTAGCTTCAATCTCTGCCGCAGCCGCCTTAGCCGGCGCCAAAGTAAGTTTGGCCAGCCCAAAATCGAGAACTTTGGCGTGTCCCCGCTTGGTGATGAAAATGTTTGCGGGCTTGATATCGCGATGAACAATGCCTTCACTGTGGGCGGCATCCAGTGCATCCGCGATTTCAATGGCTAAGGAAAGAATCTCCTCGGTTTCCAGGCGGTGGCCGGAGATCTTGTGTTTCAGGGTTACACCATCCAAAAATTCCATGGCGATGAAAGCGTGACCGTTCTCTTCGCCAATGTCGTAAATGGTGCAGATGTTGGGATGGTTCAGGGCGGAGGCCGCCTGCGCCTCCCTCCGAAAGCGCGTCAGCGCCTGCGGGTCGCGAGCCACCTCTTCGGGCAGGAATTTAAGGGCAACGAAGCGGTGCAGGCGGGTGTCTTCAGCCTTGTAAACCACACCCATCCCGCCACCACCCAGCTTCTCGACAATGTGATAGTGGGAAATCTGTTCAAGCACGGAGAACAGGCGCCTTTCGAGTCGGCTAATCTTAAGGATGAACGATTGGCTCGTCAACGAGCTTGTGCGGAGAGAATGAACCGTCAAGCCCACTGCAGCTTGCCTGGCGTATTTAGCTGCTTAGTTTCCCTCGCGGCGAACTAAACTGGAACGCGGATGCCGAAAGCTGAACATGTCGTCCTGGGAGTGGATATTGGCGGCACCAAGGCCGAGGCTGGCCTGGTAAACGCTTCGGGCGAAATCCTGCTCACGGTGCGCCGTCGCATGGTGGTGCAGAAGACGGCCGAGGATGGCTTGCGTGCCGTGACTGACGCTATCGAGGCGGTGCTCAGCAACCGCCGCTCCCGCTCCGTTTCAGCCATCGGTATCAGCGTGGCGGGCTGGGTGGATTCGCAGCGCGGTGTTCTGCTCAGCGCCACTAACCTGCCCTGCTGGCGCAACTATCCGCTGGCGGAAAAAATCCAGCAGCGCTACAAACTGCCCACGTGCCTGGCCAACGACGCCAATGTTGCCGCTCTCGCCGAGGCGGTGTGGGGCGCGGGAGTGGGCTACAAGAACGTCTTCTATGTGAGCCTGGGCACCGGCATCGGCACCGGTCTGGTGCTGCAGGACCGGCTCTACTACGGGCGCACCGGCGCGGCTGGCGAGGGCGGACACATGACCATTGACCTGAACGGCCCGCACTGCGCTTGTGGCAAGCGCGGTTGCATCGAGATGTACGCCTCCGGGAGCGCGATCGGAGCGCGCGCACGGCAACTGGTGTCCCATAATCCACACACGCGGATTCTGGAGTTGGCGGAGGGGAAGGCTGCCGCCGTCACTTCGGAAATTGTGGGCAAAGCAGCACTGGATGGCGACGCCCTGGCCAACGAAATTCTGCGTGAGGCCGCCGACTATCTCGCTATCTGGCTGGGCAACGTCATTGATCTGCTTGAACCCGAGGTCATCGTGATTGGCGGCGGCCTGGGAGAACTGATGGGTTCGTTCTTCAACTACATTCGCGGCCGCCTGGATACCTGTTCGGTGACGCCCGGCCGCCAGCAGATTCCCATTCTGAGCGCGCTTTACGGCACTGAGTCGAGCCTGGTGGGCTCGGCGGCCCTGTGCCTGCCCCGCGGACAGGGGTGGATGGAGCGTTCGCGCAAGACGAAGAAAAGGAAGTGAGTTTACGGCCAGCGGCTGGGCGGCTTCAGCTTGCGGATGTGCTGCGCGGCTTCAGGCGCGGCATGGTTCTCCGCCACCCGGGCACAGAGTTCAATGCACTCCCGCAGCATGTCTTCCATGGTGGGCTCGCGCCGCTCGACAATAGCATGTGGCTTTGGGGACTGCTGCACTCCGGGGATGGACTGCTGCGCAGGGGTTGCCATTAGAGTCTTCCAGCTTTGATGCTAGCCTGCGCGTGCCAACCTGGGAAATTACCGAGGTGGCGGTACCATCGGGACTCCGCCCATCCTGCGCCCGATGACTTCCTGCTATTTCGCGTAGAAAGCCGCGTTGCTGGCGATGAATTCCTGCTCCCCCTCGGTCAAGTCTTCGGCCGGCTTGATGGAATCGGAGGTGCACACGGGCACGCAGGCGCCGCAGTCAATGCA
>DASSQB010000612.1:0-2934 GCA_035702725.1 Terriglobales bacterium
CCCACATTCAAGGGCCGCATCTGCGGCACGGCTGAAGCCGTGCCTTTCCGAAACATTCTGGACTACACGCTTGCGGCCTGGCGCAGCGCCTTGCGCCGCCCGTACACATAAAAGAAGAACGCGGCTAGGCCAATGAAAAACAGCGTCCCCCCAAACATCCAGACTTCATACGACCACAGCGACGTAATCTGCTGTGCTGGAAAAAACACCATGACGATGCCCAGCGTCGTGGTCAGCAGCCCACTCAGGCCGGCAGCTACCAGCGTGGCGCGGCTGTAATAGGTCTTTGTGCCGCGATCGCCGGCCATCTTAAGCAGCGCGCCAAATACATATAAGAACGGCACCAGTTGCAGCACCACGGCCAGCGACAGCAGCTTCTGAAACGTTTCCTGCACGCCAGAGCCGGCAAAGTTCAGAACCACCAACACAGCCGAGACGGCGGCATGCACAATCAGCGCGGCATACGGAGTCCGGTAGCGCGGGTGCACCTTCCCCAGCCAGGAAGGAAGATAGGAATCCAGCCCAGCGACGAAAGGAATGCGCGCCGAACCCGCCAGCCATGCCGACCCGATGCCGGCAATAGCCAGGCTCAGCATCAGCGCGAACCCGGGAATGATCCAGCTCACGCCCACGCGCGCTGCCAGGTGGCTCACCGCCTGCACGATGCCCTGCAGCACGTTGATGTCCTTCTTATCCACAGCGATCAGCAGGGTCAGGGTCACGCCGATATAAAGCGCACCCGAAATGATGCCGCCCACTGCCACCGCGCCCGGCAGCGTGCGTTTCGGTTCGTGAATTTCGTCGCCCATAACCGAAGCCAGTTCCAAGCCCACCAGGCCGAAGCAGATAACGCCGAAGGCATTCATCACGAAGCGCGGGTTTGCGGGAACGCCAAAGTCCGCCGCGCTGATCGTCGTGCCGAAGCGCAGCCACACCACCACGCCCAGGCCGATCAGAGTAGCGGCGGCAACAAAGGTGCCCACAGCGCCAACGTTATTGATCCACTTGCCCACGCCCAGCCCAATGATGTTGAGCACCACCAAAACGGCAAAAAGCGCCAGCGAAGCGCCCAGCGCGAATACCTTGCTGTCAGCCAGCGCGGCATGGCGCGGCCCCAGCACGTACACGGATACGCCCACGAAATACAGCATCACCGTGGGCACGTACATCATGTTGTTGGTCCAGTAGCACCAGCCGGAAAGAAAACCGTGGAAGTCGCCGAAAATTTCCTTGGCCCACAGGTAAACCCCGCCTTCTCCCGGAAAGCGCTGCGAAAGCTCGATTACAGCGATGCCCTGCGGCCAGAAAAACAACAGCAGCGAAATCACCCACAACCACACGGTCACACCGCCGTTGGCCGCGATGGAGGGCACCACGTTCAGGTTGAACACAGCCACCACGAACAGCAGCACAAGGTCCCAGCGCCCCAGCACCCGCTTCAGGTGCGGGGCGCCGGCCTCAATGGTTCCCGGTGCTGCGGTTTTGGTGGCCGATGACAACCATCAACTCCTATGCCGAGCGCGCCGCCGCGGCAGAGCGCTCCTGCTGTGCCTCGGCCAGTGCCGGGGCGACATCGGCGAATGCCGCCAAATGCTTGTCAATGTCGGCCTCGGTGTGCTGCACGCTGATGGTCCACTGCTCGTCCCACCAGTAGGGCTGCGCCATGACTCCGCGGTTGACCATGCCGAACCAGTAATGCCGCCACAGGTCAATGTCTATGGTCGTCCAATCGCGGTAGTTGCGGATCTCCTGCGGATAGAGCATCAGCACGCCGTTGGCGCCCGCCTGTGCGACGTAGCCCTGCAACCCCGCCTTGGTCACAGTTTTGCGATACCCATCAGTCAATTTCTTGCTGAGTTTGTCCACGTGCGCGTAGTTCTCGCGCGTGAGCACCTCGCGGAACGTCGCCAGCCCTGCCGCCATGGAGACAGGATTGGTGTTGTAGGTCCCGCCGTGAAAGACCTTGTGCTGCGAAATCAGGTCCATCACCGCTCTGGAGGTACCGAAGGCCGCCAGCGGGAATCCGCCGCCGATGGATTTGGCCACGCAAATCAGGTCGGGCCGCACGCCAAAGTATTCCGAGGCGCCACCCCATCCCAGCTTGGCTCCGGTCTTCACTTCGTCGAAAATGAGCAGCGCGCCGTTCTTGTCGCACAGGTCCCGCAAGCCCTGCAGGAACCCGGCCCGCGGCATGCACATGCCGACGTTCATCAGAATCGGCTCGAGAATCACCGCGGCAATCTCGCCCGGATTTTCCTGGAACCGCCGTTCCACGCTGTTCAGGTCGTTGAAGGTGGCCACGGGAACGTTATCCAGGCTGGCCTTGGGCACGCCCAGCCCGCCGGGAACCGAGTTTGGCGCGTTCACATCGCCGAACTCCGGCGCGTGCGGTTTCACGCTGACCAGGGCGGTATCGTGCAGCCCGTGGTAAGCGCCTTCGAACTTGATTACCTTGTCGCGGCCGGTAGCCGCGCGCGCCAGGCGGATGGCGTGCATAGTGGCTTCTGTTCCGCTGGAGCCAAAACGCACCATCTCCACCGGAAAGCGCTGGCAGATTTCCTCCGCCAGTTGCCATTCCATGTCGTGCGGCATGCCGAACATGGTGCCCAGCTTGAGCCGCGATTCCACCGCCTTCATGACTGCGGGATGGCAATGCCCCGCCATCAGCGCGCCAAAACAAAGATTGTGGTCAATGTAGTCGTTGCCATCCAGATCGCGGAAGTGCGAGCCCTGCGCCTCCTTCACGAAAATGGGGTAGGGATCGTAGGCGCGGTAGTTGCTGGCCACCCCCAGCGGAATGCGCTTCAGGTTCTTTTTGTGTGCCTCCGCGGACTTCGGTGTCCGCTTTTCAAACGTCTCTAATTCCTTGCGCAATGCTTCATACACGATTTGTAATTCCTTTCGCTGTCGCGAAGAGTAACTGCTGAAACGCAC
>DASSQB010000613.1:0-14960 GCA_035702725.1 Terriglobales bacterium
CGCGGCTTCCTTCTGAATGGTCTCCGCCAGCTCCTGGTCGCTCATCATGGGCAGGGGAATCTTCTTCACGATCACCGAGTGGCCGCTCACCGAGGTGGCCACCGCCCGCGACTTGATTTCGTTTTCCGTGAACAGCTTGGAAATGGCGCTGGAAACGGTGCCGCTGTCCACGATCATGGAATCCACCACGATATCGGCGGGCAGGGCTTCCAGGCCGACGTGGGCCACTTCAATGCCCTTGCGCCCGCGCTTCAGTTCCACCGCCTTGATGCTGCTGGAGCCTACGTCCAGGCCGACTATGGATTGTTTCCCAAACATGCTCTCCGCCTTTACTGTTGCGCTCCTGCCGCTTGCGCCTTGATTTTTTTCCGCCCCCGCCCTTCACCCTGGGCGCTCTTCCGCTCCATCCAGGCATCGAGGATGGTTTTCTTGAACTTCCAGCGGTTTCCCAGCTTGAAAGCGGGAATTCTTTCTTCGTACACGTACTTGTAAAGCGTGTCTGCGCTTACTCCCAGGTACCGCGAAGCCTGGCGAATATTCATGACCTCAGGGGCGTCAGCCATGTGGTTTTGACCTTCATTCACAGCAGTGCCCTCCTGCTTCGCCTACACTCCGGCGAAGCCGGCCAAAAACGGACAAGAGGAAACAGCCCTCTTGTTGAACTTTGGGGGGAGTTGTTTCGTGTGTTGCTGCGTCTATTTCAACCGCTACGCCAGAAGTGTCAAGGTTACTGTTCGGGTTTTACCCGGCCAGTTGCCGGTTTCGCCGGAAAACGCCGGCGCTGGAACTTCAATCAAGCTACTCTACGTAGTGGTATTATTGTCCCAGACCGCAATATGTTGCGTATTTATAAGTGGGGTTCAGAATCGAGCGGAAAACCTCATTACCGAGGTGATGGTCCCTCGGTGTGTCCACGGTACGATGCGCGGCGCTGCCGAATGTACAACCTTCGTGCTGCCGATAGCACAAAGGTGCCATAGGGCTGGCGTACCTCCCGGACCGTTCAGGCAGGGCGACCGAGCCTTGGATTCAAGCTGCCTTGCGATGGCTCTGGCGAGTCCTGGCCGCTTTGCGGGCCGCCAGCCTCAAGCCGCTCCGGCCCTTGGTGCGGACCGCCTTGCGGGCGGCCTGTTGGCGCGAGCTGCGGCCGCGGCTTCGCGCCGCGCGACGCGCCTGACTGGCCAGCGCCCGTCGCGAGGCGGCTTTGCTGCCTTCGCGTTTGAGGGCGCGGGAAACTGCCCGCGAGCGCCGGGCAGATGGCTTGCGGCGGCGGGAAGTTCTGCCTTTGCGCAAGTCGCGCTGCGCCTGCTTCCTGGTGCGGGCGCTGGTTTTGCCCCGACGGGGAGCGGCGAGCTTTACCCCGGCGCGGCGTGCCTTGGACAGCCCGATGGCGATCGCCTGCTGCGGTGAGCGGGCTCCGTGCTTTCCCTCACGGATGTGGTCCATCTCCTCGCGCACAAACTCACCCGCCTGCGTGCTGGGCGCCTTGCCCTCGCGTGCGTCTTCGCGAGCCTGTTCTATGGTTTCCTTTTCCGGCATAAGTCACCTCCCATCCAATTCATCAAGCAATTCGGTCTCTTAAACTGGATGCGCCTCCAGAGCGCGGAGATGACAGCCCCCTCCAGAGCAGTGCAGCTGTGGTGCAACCGGTAGAAACCCGCGGAATCTAAATCAAGAGCGAAGCCGCGGCTGTTCTGAGTTTCAGCCGGCGAGTGTCCGATGACCCAGCAAAACAAAAAGCGAAGCAGCAAGCGATGGGTCGCGAAGGTCAAGACGGATTCTACTCATCCTCCCGCCGGATTATTTACGCACAGCGCCTCCACTATTGCCAGGACTCTGGCCTCAAAGAGGGTTTCACCTAAAGGCCCAGGCTCGGGTATGCGCATGCTGACTTATTTCATCAACCGTGCCGGGCGGGGCCTTAGCCCGGAGCGCCGGGCCGAACTGGAAAAGGCCAAGGCCCTGCTGGCAAAGCGCGTGGGACGGGAGCGAAAGAACAGAAGGGCTCGGTAGCCTCTCTTAATAGCTTCGCTGACAGATCCTCTGACTGTCATTTTGAGCGAGGGCGCATGCCCGAGTCGAAAGACCCCCGGCTTGCGGATGTGCCGAGTGGCCAAAAGGAGTTTTTGCCACCTCGAACAATAATGTGAGAACTCCTTGGGACGGTTGTGATGAGCGGAACCGTTCGGGGGTCCTTCGATTCCGCCGGACCATTCGCGAGCGAATGATCCGGCTGCACTCAGGATGACATTCACGGTTGTTTTTGTGTACACCCGCGTGAATGCAAGGGCACGGCTCAGCGTTTCCCAGTCGTTCAACAAAAAAAGCCGCAACCGAAGTTGCGGCTCCCAATCACCGGGATCGGAATTTCCTAGTCTATGTCGAACTGCTCCTGGTGCAGGGTAGGATCGGTTTTCACGATCACGCTGCGTCCGCTCACTTCTTCCAGTTCAGTCAGCCAGCGTCCGTTGCTCGCCTTGAGCGCCTTGCCCACTTCCGGGTTGACGCGCAGCATCACGTCAGGCCGCTCCAGCTGCTTGGCGATCTTGCGCATCTCGGTGAAGATTTCGTTGCACACCGTACTTACCGACTTAACGAACCCGGTGCCGGTGCAGTAGGGGCAAGGTGAGCCGAGGGTACGCTCCATGGACTGTTTTACCCGCTTGCGGGTGATGGCCACCAGTCCGAAATCGTTAAACTGCAGCACCTTGGAGGGCGCGCGGTCAGAGCGCAGCGCCTCCTCCAGCGCCTGCATGACTTTCTGCCGGTTGCGGCGCTCATCCATGTCAATGAAATCAATCACGATGATGCCGCCCAGGTCGCGCAGGCGAATCTGGCGCACGATTTCCTTGATGGCGTCTACGTTGGTTTTGACGATGGTGTCTTCCAGGCGGGTAGTTTTGCCCACGTACTTGCCGGTGTTGATGTCAATGGCCACCAACGCTTCCGTCTGGTTGATCACGATGTAGCCGCCGCTCTTCAGCCACACCTTGGACTTGAGCGCCTTGTTGATCTCATCCTGCAGGTTGAACTGCTCAAACAGAGGCGTGCTCTTGGTATAGAGTTTGACGCGCTTGGCCAGCGCCGGCTGGAAGCGGCCCACGAAGCGCACGATGCGCTCATACTCCTGGTCGCTGTCCACCCAGATCTGGGAGAAGTCCTGCGTCACCTGGTCGCGCAGAATGCGTTCCACCAGGTTGAGGTCGTGGTAGATAAGCGCTGGGGACTTGCTGCCCTCCGCGCGGTGTTTGATTTCGTTCCACAGGTTCTTGAGGAAGCGGATGTCGGCCCGAAGTTCGTCTTCATCGGCAGCCGCCGCGGCGGTGCGCACGATGAAGCCGCCGTGGCCGTTTTCCCGCTCGCTGAGCACAATGCGCTTCAGTCGCTGCCGCTCTTCTTCGGAGGCGATCTTGCGGGAAACACCGATGTGGTTGACGGTAGGCATGTAAACCAGGAAGCGGCCGGGCAGGGCGATGTGGCTGGTGATGCGGGCGCCCTTCTTGCCGATGGGTTCCTTGGCAATCTGCACCAGGATTTCCTGGCCTTCCTTGAGCAGGTCGGTGATGGCGGGCAAGGCGCGCTGCGGCTCGCGGCGGCGGAAGCGGCGGCCCATGCGGCGTCCGCCACGGCGTTCGCCCCAGGTGGGACGCTCAGCGCGCTGCTGGTAACCCGCGGTTCCGGCGGGCGCCCGCACTTCGGCGCGCGCTTCCATCTCGCCCTCGTGAGGCTGCGGCTCAGCCGCCTCGGTTTCGCTGGTTTCGATGTGCTCGGCTTCCTCGTGGGGCTCGCTGGTTTCCTCTACAAACTCATCTGCGAAAGCAGCCCGCTCGGCGTCCGCCTCCTCCACCGCTTCGGTGAGCTCCGCTCCATTGCCAATGTGGTTGTGCTCGGGGTCGTGGAGACCGACTGCTTCGTGGGTCTCCTCTTCCAGTTCCTCGTAATCGGTGTCTTCGAGCTCTTCGGCAAAGGAGGGCATGTCGCTCTCCTCGTCTTCAATCTCCTCCTCCTCCAGGGTGTGAGCCAGGTGGGAAGACTCGGCTTCAGGCTGAGCCTGGAAGGGCCCCGCTTCTTCCGAGTGCCGCTCCTCAGAGTGCCGCTCTTCTCCTTCCGCCTGCGCTTCTTGTTCCTCGTGCGGCTCGAAGGCGGGTTGTTCAGCAGAGTGCTCCGCCTCATCACCGCCAAACACCGCGGCCACGTTCATTTGCTCAAAGCGCCGTTCGTCCCGTCGCTCCGCTTGGTGGCGTTCCTCTTCAGCCTGCGTCTGCTCACCCACGGCGCCGGCAGTTTCGCCCGCCGACGCTGCTTCGCTGAGCTGGGGGTGCGCTTCTGCTTCCGGTTGCGGCGGGCGAACCCGGTTCTGGTACTTGGAAATGGACTCACCCGGCAGGATGATGGGCTCATACGCCGGTTCGCGGGATTCCCGCGGCTCGCGGCTTTCACGCGCGGGCTCGGCCGAAGAGGGCGCCTTGGACTCTCCTCCCCGGGCAAACTTGGATTCGGGCAGGCTGCGGCCACGGCGTCCACGGCGCCGGCGGCGGTTGCGCCAGCCTCGGCCACCCTGATCATTGTCGCGAGCCGCAGGCTCGCCGGCGACAGCGGGGCCAGGGGTTTCCGCGCTGGCTTCCGCCTCCTCTGGCTGCCCTTCAGGGCCGGCCAGCGGCTCCAGCGGAGCCTCTGCCGGCTGGCTTTCGGCTGCTACCGGCGTCTCAAACTGCTGCCGGGGCACCGTGATCTCCTGGAATTCCCCTTCCTCATCCTGCAATTCGAAGAAATCGGAAACGTAAAGGAAGGCGTCCCGTTCCAGGCCGATGTCCACAAAAGCCGACTGCATGCCGGGAAGCACGCGGGTGACGCGCCCTTTGTAAATGGACCCAGCGAGGGTGTATTCGTTTTCCCGCTCAAAATAAACTTCTGCTAGCTGGTCGTCTTCTACTATCCCCACCTTGGTTTCATGCGGGGTGCTGGAGACGAATAATTCTTTTGTCATGCTGACTCCGGATGTGCTTCCCGCAGGAAGCACACTTTTCCGGCGCCTGAACAGAGAAGGAAGGATTGGCGATATAGGCAGCTAGGAACAGAGGACAACCAGGCCCGGGGAAATTGCCCGCGCACTGCAGTCTTGTCTTGAGCTCAGAAACTTTTGCACCTATAGCACTCGCTGACACCGGGTTTGTGACCGCTCTCTCCGACTGGCCCCAGGGCCAGTAACTGCCAAGGGAGGGGGCCGTTACCCGCCCGATGTTTTCCGCTGCAATCCTGTCCGGCCTCTGTTGCGGCCGGCAAAGTGCCCTTTTAACGCGAGGGCGCTCGTAATTTGGCAAATCTTGAAAACCTGCCACGCCCCACGGCGTAGCCCTTAAACCCCTGCTGCCTCTGCACTCTAATTTACGAACCGGCGCATGCGAATATTCATCACGATACCCAGCGCCAGAAACGTAAACAGTACCGACGATCCGCCGTAGCTCATCAGCGGCAAGGGTATACCGGTGACCGGCATAAAGCCGACCACCATCCCTATGTTGATGAGGATATGGAAGGTTAACACAGCCACCACACCCATGATCACGAACGTGCCGGCGCGGTCGGGCGCCGTTTGCGCGTTCTGGATCAAGCGCATCAACACCATGAAGTATAGCAGCAGTACCCCCATTGCGCCCACAAAACCATGTTCCTCGGCAAAAGCGGCAAAAATGAAGTCAGTCTGGGGGACGGGCAGGAACATGCCGTGAGTCTGAGTGCCCTTGGCGAAGCCCCGGCCCCAGATGCCCCCGGCTCCTACCGCGATTTTCGACTGAATCACCTGGTAGCCCGACCCCTGGCGATCGGCCTCTGGCTGCATGAAGCTGGTTAACCGGTCGCGCTGGTAGGGTTTCAGGACGTGCCAGGCCGCCGGCATAGCCATAGCAGCGACCAGGACGATAATTCCGGCATGTTTGGCCTGCAGCCCGCCCAGGTAGATCCCCATCAGGGCAATGGGCATATAAGTAAGCGCGGTGCCCAGGTCAGGCTGGGCCAGCACCATGAGCATGGGCACGCCCACCAGCAGCCCTGCCTTGATCATGTCAAAGAAAGTTAGTTCGCTGCGCCGCGCGTCGGCGAAGTACTTGGCCACCGCCAGAATAAGGATCAGCTTGACCCACTCGGAAGGCTGGAAGTGCTGGCCGCCGGGGAACTTGATCCAGCGTTTGGCTCCCAGGTATCTCTGCCCAAAAGCCAGTACGCTCAAAAGCGACCCGATGGAGACCAGATACATCCAGTGCACATTTTCCAGCAGCAACTGGTAGTCAACCACGCTGATCAAGAACATCGCGAAGATGCCGGTCGCGATCCAGTACATCTGCTTGATGTGCACGCCCGCGAACTTGGTGTTGTAAGTGGCGCTGTAGATCTCCAGCACTCCCAAGCCACAGATGAGGAGCACGAAGGCGAACAGCAGCCAGTCAAAATCGCGGTATGAGACGTTGCGTGCCAAAGGCAGTTCTCAGTTCTCTGTTCTCAGTTGCCAGCTCCGGGTCCCGCGCCGATACTTGGAACTCGAAACTTGAAACCTTTCCGGTTTCAGAGCGTAACGCGGTACACCGACATAAAACCGCCCGCCCTGAATGTCATCCGCGTCATCGCCGTGGGGATCGTTCCATACGGCGGCGACTTCTACCGGGCCGGACACGCCCGCCACCTTGACCGGTAACCGCCGCTGCTTCTCCACATAGGCTTTAACCACCTGGGCGGCAATGCGGCCGGCAAACTGCCCGTGTTCGCCGCCCTCAAACAGCACCGCCACCACCAGGTTGGGGTTGCGGCGCGGGGTGACGCCCACAAACCAGGCGTTGTCCTTCATGGAGTGAGCATGCCCCAGGCGCTCTGCCAGGGCGTTGCTCATGGTCTGGGCGCTGCCCGTCTTGCCGGCAAAATCAATTCCTTCCAGATGGGCGCTATTAGCGGTTCCCATCGCGGTGGGCACATTAGCCATGGCGTCAGTAATGATCTCCCAGTTCTTTTCGTCAAGGGGCACACGGTTTTCCTGGTTGTAATCCATGACCTGGCGGTAGTAAGGCGGCAGTTGGTCGGGGAAAGCCACATGCGGGCGGCGCAACACGCCATCGCTGGCGATGGCGCCAATGGCGCGGGCAAGCTGAATCGGCGTCACCGCCACCGCGCCCTGGCCAATGCCCACGGAGATGGTCTCCCCGGGAAACCACTTCTGATGGAAGTTCTTGATCTTCCACTCCTCCGAAGGCATGACCCCGGAAGCCTCCTGGGGCAGGTCAATGCCGGTCTTCTGACCCAACCCGAACGCCGTGGCCCACTTGGCGATGCGCTCAATGCCCAACTTCTGCGCCAGGGTATAAAAGAAAACGTCGCACGACTGATAAATGGCCTTGCTAATGGTCACCTCGCCGTGCACGCGGTGCTCAGCCGTCACCCAGCACTTGAAATAGCGCCCATAGAAGCTGGCGCCACCCTGGCAGTTGACTTTCATGTCCTGGGCAACGCCTTCCTGCAGGCCGGCCGTCGCCATAATGATCTTGAACACCGAGCCAGGCGCCAACTGCGCCTGGATGGCCTTGTTGAGCAGGGGATGGTTTTCGTCGCTGACCAGCCTGGTCCAGTTTTCCCGGGAAATGCGCACCGCGAAGTCGTTGGGATCGAAGGTGGGCCGGCTAACCATGGCCAGGATCTCGCCGGTGCGAGGGTCCATGGCCACCACCGCGCCATTGCGGTCGCCCAGCGCCTCCTCGGCCGCGATCTGCAGGTCAATATCTATTGTCAGCTTCAAGGGCTGGCCGGGCACGGCGGCCACCTCGTCCAGCGGCTTGACCTCCTTGCCCAGGCTGTTGACGATCACCCGCCGCGAGCCGTTTTTGCCCATGAGCAGGTCGTTGTAGTACTGCTCCACTCCCGACTTGCCCACCACATCGCCCGCGCTGTACAGCTCAAATTGAGGCTGGTTGAGCATGTCTTCGCTGACCTCGCCCACATAGCCGATCAGGTTGGCCATGAAGCCGCGGCGCGGGTAAAGGCGGCGATGGGCCATGATGGTTTCCAGTTCCGGCAGTTCGGTGCGATGCGCCTCAATAAACGCCAGCTCATCGGGCGTGATGTCGTCCTTCAGATAGATGGGCTGGTACTGCGGCATATGGCGAAACTTGCGAATGCGCTCGCGGACCTCGTCCTGCGACATGTGCAGGCCGGCAGCGATCTTGTCCACGTCAGCGTCAATGTCGCGCGACTGGTCGCGCAGCAGCAGCGCGGTAAAGGAGGGGTAGTTGTCCACGATGATGCGGCCCTCGCGGTCAAAAATCTTGCCCCGGGGAGCGAGAATGGGAACGGTGCGAATGCGGTTGCGCTGCGCCAGCTCGCCGTAGTACTGGCTGCTCATTACCTGCAGACGCCAGAGTCCGAAGGCGAGGGTGAGGAATACCCCCAGGATCACGTACTGAATGAACGTGAGCCGAAGCTGCGGTACTCGGTCGTCGCGGTTTAACATCGGTTGTCAGTTCTCAGTTGTCGGTTGCCAGTTCTCGTTACTTCCGAAAGTCATCCTGAGCGATGATTCTGCTGAGCGCAGGGAAGCAGAATCGGAGTCGAAGGACCTTGCCTTATCTTTTCCGGTGTTTGCCTTCCTCCGTTCCTCAATCGCCAATCTTCAATTCTCTTCATCCCCGCTGCTTAAAGTGGTCCAGAACCATAAACAGCGGGATGGCCAGGGCGGCATTGCAGAACCCGGCAAAGGCCATGTGTCCCCAGCGCCAGGCGAGATCCTGGCCTACCATGCCCCGCGCCACTATCAGGTAGATCACCTGGTGCAGCAGGTAAAAGCCGAACACCAGCAGGAAGCGCGAACCGGAGTTTTCCACGTCCAGCTTCACGCCCAGCGACGAAGCGCCGTAGCCCACGACGGTTTTGGCGATGCCGTAAATGCCGATGGGCTGGTGGGTCAGGCTGTCCTGCAGCAAGCCGATGACGCTGCCGGTAAGCAGGCCGCTGACCGGATTGCGCCGCGAGACAGCCATGAAAATGGTGACCAGCAGGGGTAAATCAAAAATTTCGAAGAAATGCAGCCGCAGGGGCAAAAAGGCCTGCAGAAAAAGCGCCAGCAAGGGGATGAAAATCGCAGCCGGCAGGCTGAAGCGGTAAACCTCAATCTGTTCCCGGGAGGTGTAGGAGACGTTCACGGCTGCGGCTCCGCGGGCGGAGTAGCCGGCGGCGGGTTCTGTGCCACGCCCGCAGGCGTCTTCTGTGCCTTGGAAGGGGGAGTAGCGCTGTCCGTGGTGCCACTGCCGATCTCAGGCTTAGCCGCTGCCGGTGGCTTCTGAGCGGCTGGGGCAGTCGCACCGGGCACGGCGACCCCGGTTGCCGGCTTTGCCGGTCGCGGCTTCTTTACAACGGTGGCGGGTGGAACTCCAGCAGAAGTGCTGCTCGCGCCTGCCGGAGGGTTCGCCGCTGAATTGGCGGCTTTGGGCTTCGGCGCCGAAACTTTGACCGCTCCGGTCAGTTGTGCTTCGGCGGTTTGCCCAGATTTCTCATGCGGTTTGGCA
Organism: Terriglobales bacterium; assembly: GCA_035702725.1. GTDB lineage: Bacteria > Acidobacteriota > Terriglobia > Terriglobales > Acidobacteriaceae > JAICWP01. Next base: position 9,540 of record DASSQB010000613.1, read on the forward strand.
GTGCTTCCTGCCTGCGCGGTTGTTCCGGGCATACCTGGCTTGGCCCCGGGCGCGGTCTTCGTGCCCGCAGGCTTGGCGGCCGGCGGACTTACGCCCACCGGAAGCGGCACGCCAGTCGAGGGCAGCCGCGAATTATCGGGCACCGAGGGCAGACGCGACGCCAGAATATCAACGGCGCGCATCGCAGTTTGCGCCTCCTGCGCCGTGGGCTGCCGCTGCACCACCTGGGTAATGACCAGCACTTCCTCCAGGCGGCTAAGCTGCGCCGCCGGCTTTACCTGCACATGGAGAAAAACGTCTTTCCCAGGAGAAACCTTTTTCACGGTGCCGATGGGCAAGCCCTTGGGGAAAATCTGGTCGCCGCCGCTGGTGAGCAATTGGTCGCCCGCCTCCACACGCTCATCACTCATCATCTTTTCAAGCACGAGTTCCCCATTAGGCGTCCCCTTAATCACGCCCTGCAGGCGCGATTGCTCGAGGATGGCGCCCACGCCGCTGGAAGGATCGTTGATCAGCAGGACTTGCGAGGAGGTAGGAAACACGCGCAGGATTTTGCCTACTACGCCGTCAGCGGTGATTACGGGCATATCCTGCAGAACGCCGTCGCCGGCGCCCTTGTCAATGTAGACGACGCGCGACATGTCGCTGCCGCTGGAGCCGATAACCTGCGCCGCCAGCGTGTGGGCAATGAATTGTTCTTTGAAACCCAGCAAGCGCTGGAGGCGACGAGCCTGCCCCGCGTCCTCCGCCAGCCGGACCTGCTGCAGGCGCAGTTGCTCAATTTCCTCCTCCAGCTTGCGGTTTTGGGAGCGCAAGCCGCGCAGATAAAAATAGTTATGCCAGGTATCGCTGATGCTTTGCTGCGCGGCGACGAAGGCCTTTTCAAACGGACTTATGCTGGTGACGGTCCAGACGCGGATCAGGCGGCTGGAATCGGTGTCGGCCGTACGCTTGACCTGCACCGCCAAGCCGACTACTTCGGCAAACAGCACGACCACCAGGATGGTGACGTTGCGGTGACGGGTGAGGAGGTTTTCCACTTCAAGTCCAGTTGCCAGTGGTCAGTTGTCAGCGGCCAGTTGTCAGTACCTGGTACCTAGTATCCAGTCTCCGGAAACTGGCGGGCGCCTGCAGTCCTGAAATCCATTTTCTCTCCGCGGCAATCCGCGGCCATGAAGCTACTCGATCGAAATCTTCCGCAGCAGCTTGAAGTCGCTCAGCATCTTGCCTGTGCCCAGCACCACGCTGCACAGCGGATCGTCGGCAATAGAGACGGGCAGCCCGGTTTCCTCGCGAATGCGCTTGTCCAGGTTCTTGAGCAGGGCGCCGCCGCCGGTGAGCACAATGCCGCGGTCGCTGATGTCGGCGGAGAGCTCGGGCGGGGTGCGTTCCAGGGCCACGCGAATTGCATTCATGATGGTGGAAATGCACTCGCTCAAAGCCTCGCGGACTTCGCTGTCGTCAATGGTGATGCTCTTGGGCACGCCTTCGATCAGGTTGCGGCCCTTGATCTCCATGGTCAGCGGCTTTTCCAGCGGGTAGGCGGAGCCGATTTCAATTTTGATCTGTTCGGCGGTGCGCTCGCCCACCAGCAGGTTGTACTTGCGTTTCAGGTAATTCATGATGGCTTCGTCCATCTGGTTGCCAGCCATGCGCACGGAGCGCGAATAGACGATGCCGCTAAGAGAAATCACGGCGATGTCGGTGGTGCCGCCACCGATGTCCACAATCATGTTGCCGCTGGGTTCGGTAATGGGCAGACCGGCGCCGATGGCCGCCACCATCGCCTGCTCCACCAGATGAACTTCGCTGGCTTTGGCGCGGTAAGCAGAGTCCATCACCGCCCGCTTCTCCACCTGCGTAATTTCCGAAGGCACGCCAATCACGATGCGGGGATGCACCAGCATCTTGCGGTTGTGGGCCTTCTGGATGAAGTAGTTGAGCATCTTTTCCGTGACCTTGAAGTCGGCAATCACGCCGTCCTTCATGGGCTTGATGGCCACGATGTTGCCCGGGGTGCGGCCCAGCATCTCCTTGGCCTCCTTGCCCACGGCCTCGACCTCGCCGCTGTTTTTATTGATGGCGACGATGGATGGCTCGTTGACCACGATGCCCTTGCCGCGCGCGTACACCAGCGTGTTCGCGGTTCCCAGGTCAATGGCCAGATCGCTGGAGAACATGCTGGCCAGGGAACGGATATTGCTGAACCACGAACTGTTCTTGTGGAAGCCGTTGGATGATGACATACGTTGCTCTCTTCAAGACCTGGGCCCTCGCGCCAGCGAGGAGCAACAGGAGATGGCGATGGTTCCGGTCGCCCGGCGCGCATGACTCGCCTCAGCATGCGCTACTGTGGATTTTATGTGAAGTTGCTGTGTAGTGGCGGGGCACGAAAGTCCCGGCACCCCCGGCGAACCTACTGAATCACCACCGTCTTCTGCTGTGTATTTACTCCTCCCCGGGCATTTTGTGCAGTGATAGTAATCACACTCTCCCCGTTGGGCAGCGGCGGGGTGAAGTAGTGGAAGCTGCCATCTCCCGCAATCAGCGGCACTTCCCTGCCATTTACCATTACCCGAGCGTCATTTTCAGTTTTTCCCCGCACTTCGATCACGTGCCCGTGCTGAATAAAAGGATCCAACTCCAGCCGCATGCTCATGGACTGGCTTCCCTTGGGGATAATGGTGAAGCGATTCTTCTCGCTCTCGATGGATTCCTTGCCCTGGGCGTCCACCGACTGCACCGCCCAGTAGTAGGCGCCGTTGCTCAACCCTTGTATCTGGACGTCCGTCCCGCTAACGCGCTGGTCATAAACCGTAGAGGAGAAGTAGGGGTTCTTGGAGATGCGCAGCCGGTAGGTAGTGGCGTTGCTCATGGGCGTCCAGTTGAATTCCACCGTCTTGCTGTTGCCGGAACTGAAAAGCGGCATCATGTTGGCGGGAGCGATCAGGGTGGGCGGCCCAATTTCCTTGGTCTTGACCAGATTCTTGGATTCGGAGCGGAAGCTGACCTTCTCGTAATCGGTCAACTCCACCACTTGGCCATCGCGGCTGACCTCGCCGGAGCCTTTTTTCACCAGGATTTCGTGCTGGTCAGCCCGCGGATCGTTATGCACCATGGCCGCCGACTCCGGAGCCAGCGAGGCAGTAGCCCCCGCCACCATCACGCGCGAGGTGGAACCCTGGCTATAAGTGGCGGTAGCCAGGTCCACGGTACCGGTAGTCACATTGACCGCCACCTGGGTTTGCTGGGCCGTGGCCGAGTTCTCCTCGATGACGATCAGAGAATCCTGCTTGATGGTGTAGCTGGTGCCATCGTTGAAGACGATGCGAGCCATGCCCTCGGAGCCGGTCTGGACCACGTCGCCTTTCTCCAGAGGCAGGCTGTAATCGGCGGAAACCCAGGTATTGCTGTTGGCTTTCTTCACCCGCACCGTACCGTCGTAATTGGTGAAGTGGGCCTGCTGGGCTACGGGCCCGCCGGCGTCATCGCCCTCGCCAGCATTTCCCGCCACCTTCTCCAAAATGGTATTAACCGCCTGCAGGCCGGCATGGGTGGCTTGCGGGAAAACCAGGTTGACGATGGCGCCGACCAGCAGCAAGATAACCGCGACCCCCACCGCCACGCTGCGGTAGGTGACCGTTTTCCACGCAATGTGGATGTTCGAATTGCGGTCGCGAGCCACGAATTCGGCTAAGCCTAATGAAAGTTAGGGATTTCCAGCGAGAGTACCATACCGCCAAATGGCGGGGTACCGCTAATTACCTTAGTGTCGCAGGGCCTTACAGTACCGGGTGAATGGCGCGGTGCTGTGGGACTTTAGCTATTGGCCTTTGGCTCTTGGCTCAGGTTAGCTGGCAAGCGTCGAGCTGGGATCTTGCCGACTGCTAACGATCGAAGGCGAGCACATACCCGGTCACTTCCTCTTGTGCCGCCTATCACTTGCGACCCCACAGCGCCGCCTTGTACGATGAATGGTTTGCGTGAATAAAAGGGAGGCAGTATGGCCACCGACACTCTTACGGCATCCATCGGCACCAGCTCCAGTGCCAGGGTTTATAAGAACTTCATAGACGGCGAATGGGTGGAATCCCGCACCGGCGACATGTTCGAGGACCGCAACCCCGCCGATACCCGGGAAATCGTCGGCATCTTCCAAAAATCCGGCAAAGAAGACGTGGATGCGGCGGTGGACGCAGCCAAGCGCGCCTTCAAAAAGTGGCGCCTGGTGCCTGCCCCACGGCGGGCGGAGATCGTCTATCGCGCCACCGACATCCTGATCGAGCGCAAGGAAGAGTACTCCCGCGACATGACGCGGGAGATGGGCAAGGTCATCAAGGAGACGCGGGGCGATGTGCAGGAGGCCATAGACACCGGCTACTACATGGCCGGGGAGGGCCGCCGCATGTTCGGGCCCACCGTGCCCTCGGAGCTACCCAACAAATTCGCCATGGCCGTGCGCCAGCCTCTGGGCGTGTGCGTGATGATCACGCCCTGGAACTTCCCCATGGCCATTCCCTCCTGGAAACTGTTCCCGGCAATCGTGGCGGGCAATACCTGCGTCATCAAGCCGGCGCAGGATACGCCGCTCTCCGTATTCAACTTTGTGCGCGCGCTGGCGGATGCCGGCCTGCCTAAGGGAGTGGTCAACATCGTGACCGGTTTCGGCTCGCGCATTGGCGGGCCGCTGCTGAGCAACCCCGAGGTGCGCGCCGTTTCCCTGACCGGTTCCACCGACGTGGGCCGCATCGTGGGCGAGGCGGCGGCCAAGAGCTTCGTCCGCTGCTCGCTGGAACTGGGCGGCAAGAATCCCATGATCGTGCTCGACGACGCCAATCTAGACCTCGCCATAGAAGGAGCTTTGTGGGGCGCGTTCGGCACCACGGGCCAGCGCTGCACGGCCACCAGCCGCATCATCCTGCAAAAGGGCATTTACGACGAGTTCACCAGCCGCCTGGTGGAGCGTGCCAAAGGGCTCAAGGTGGGCAACGGGCTGGACGAGACGGTGGACATGGGCCCAGCCGTCAATGAAGGGCAGCTCAAGACCGACCTCGACTATGTAGAAATCGGCAAGAACGAAGGCGCCAAGATGCTGTGCGGAGGAAACCGCCTGGACAGCGGCGCCTGGGCGCACGGCTGGTTCATGCAGCCCACCGTGTTTGGGGACGTGGACCGCAAGATGCGCATTGCCCAGGAAGAAATTTTCGGCCCCGTGGTTTCGCTGTTGCCGGCAGATGACCTGGAAGACGCCATCGAAATCGCCAACAACATCAAGTACGGCCTGTCGTCCGCCATTTACACCCGCGACGTGAACAAGGCGTTTGCAGCCATGCGCGACCTGGAGGCGGGCATCACCTACATCAACGCGCCTACCATTGGCGCCGAAGTGCACTTGCCCTTTGGCGGCGTGAAGCAGACGGG
>DASSQB010000614.1:0-5894 GCA_035702725.1 Terriglobales bacterium
GGCATTCTTTTTACAAATCTTTGACAACTGCGGTTTTGCCCTTCACTAGCCTCCAAGACAGGTCCCCGGCAGGAAATCGAGATTGCATGGAGGGTACTGTGGTGCTTTCGGGGTTGGAGCAGGCGGCACTCAACGACACACCGGATGAGGATCTCGTGCGCAGGGTCCTGGCAGGCGAGACTCGGCTGTTTGAGCTGATTATGCGGCGGCACAGTCAGAGGCTGTATCGGGTGGCTCGGGGAATATTGCGCGATCGCTGCGAGGCCGAGGACGTGATGCAGGCCGCCTACGTGCGCGCTTATCAGCACCTCTCTCAATTCGCCGGGCGCGCCAAGTTTTCCACGTGGCTGACCCGCATTGCGGTGCACGAGGCGCTTAACCGCCTGGAAGAGCGCGGGCGTCTCCGCTACATAGAAGAAATGAGCGGCCCGGAATCTCCGGCGTCGGATGTGGTGCACTCACAGGACCCTACACCGGAACAGTACGTTTCCTCACGGGAGCATGCGCAGGTGCTGGAGAAAGCAGTACTGGCCTTGCCTCCCAAATACCGCGTGGTGGTCATGATGCGAGATCTAGAGGAGATGAGCGTTGCTGAGACGGCAGGTTGTCTTGACATAACGGAAGAAAACGTCAAGGTTCGCCTGCACCGGGCCCGGGCTATGCTGCGCCAAGCCATTTACGCGCGAATAAAAGGCAGCCGCTTCCAGAAAAATTCTCCTCTCCGCGCCTTCCCACGATTTGCTCCACAGCAGTCTGGTTCCTCTCGTCCCGAATTTGGCGCGGGCAGAGCCGCACGATGAGGAAGAGCAATTGTGAAACAGAATTTGCAGAAAGATGACAAATCGTTGACAAGTTCAGAAAGTTGAGCGTCTAGCCTCGTGTTGCACGGCAAGGTTCGGCAGAAGTCGTTTCAAAAATCTTTTTTTGAGGCCCTGAGAGGGGGGTTCTCAGGGGCTAAAGCCCGCGATTTTGTTGGCTCTTAGAGGCGCGGCTGAAGCCGCGCCCTTCCGGAAAACATTTTTGAAACAGGCTCTAGAAAAGCGAGCCTCTAATCCCTAGCCACCGGAGATCACGTATTGAAGGCTCAAGTTGTGAATTCCATTTTTAAGTCAGCTAGTGGCCTTGGGGCGGCAACACTCACGCTCCTTCTCATGCTGGCCGGCGCAGCCCTGCCGCTGCCTGCCGGAACACTGAGCGGAAACGTAAAAGCGAGCCGCGGCGAATCCGTTATTTATCTGGCGCCGGTGCGGCCGCTGAAGTTCTCCCCAAAAAGCCAGACTTACGTTATTCATCAGACAGGCATGCGTTTCACGCCCAGCCTTCTGATTGTGCCTGAGGGCGCTACGGTTGAATTCCCTAACGAAGACCTGGCGCCGCACAACGTTTACTGGAAATCCATTGGAGGGAACCCTCGGTTATCTCACGACCTGGGCATAGTTGCCCGCGGACACAAGGCGGCCTGGACCTTCACCCACGCCGGCGATGTGCCCATCCTCTGCAGTTTCCACAAGGAGATGACCGGGCACATCATCGTTGCTCCCTCTCCTTACTTTGCCAAAGTGGACGAGATTCTGGGCGAGTACTTCATAGCGGGAGTGCCTGACGGCAAATACAAGGTCAGTGTATGGCACAATGGGACCACTACCTCGAGATTGGTTACGGTGGCTGGGGACACGCACGCGAACTTTACCCTGACGCGTTGAGCCAAGCGCCCGCCGCAGGGGAGGCCGAGTCGGAGCCCGCCCCCTATGCGCCCTCTTTGCGGCAAAGGCTCGAGATCCTCATGTCGCAGAGCGTGGCCGACCTGGATCCCACTTACAAGATATGGGGGGCAACCTTCTTTGCGATCACGCTCATTATCAGCGCGGCGCTGCTGGCGGTTTTCGTGGTAACACGCTGAGGCGCGGCGGGCTGCAAATACGCAACTGCTTTCGCCGCCTGGGATATTGCGGACAGAAGCATGGCCGCGCGACAGGAGCGATCGAGATGGGAGTTAACGGCCGCCCCTGCGAAGGCGATTCGATGCGGTGGAGGGAGCATTTCCTGGTTCCGTTTCCAGGGGCAAGCGCGGAGTCGAAGTGGACTGTGCGGGATGCTCGCAGTTTCTTTCCCACAGATCGTCTGCCGGAGCAAACCGCTCGACAACCCGGTAATTTTCCTTCAAGTAAATGCGTACGGGCTGCAGCACGTCCTTCCCGGTAGAATCCGCGCTGGGGACATTGAGGCGCGCCGACCACAGCACGTACTTGACCCGGTGACGCTCGAGCGCGTCTATCACATTGTTAACCTGCGCAGGTGTAGAGGAAGTTGATAGCGCTTCAAAATAGCTGCCATTGCGCAACTGCAACGGAAAGTAAAGGTCTAACCAGGCGGCCTGAAAGAAGAAGTCGCCCGGCCTGGTTTTGGCGGCAAGCTCGGAGAGTTTGCTCGACAGAGCGGTGTCATACACCACAACCTTTCCGGCGGGCAGAGCCAGTGTGCCATGCGGACGGGCCTGCGCGCTCACGGCTGAGAGCAGTCCGGCAATGGCAGTTGCTGCCCATAGCGTGCGGCGAGCGAGCAAGCGAATGTTTCCGCTATCCGCGAGGCTATGCATTCCCAGAATTATGGCGGGCATGGCAATGGGAAACAGGCGAACCCAGTTCGGCGCCGGCAGCACCTCCAGGAAAAGAGCGCCACCAACCAGCGACAGCAGCAGAATGCGCTCATCTTCGCGGGAATAATTCTGCCCTTTCTTCCTGGCGAGCCGGATCAGACTGAAGATATAAACAGCTGGAAGCAGCAGATACACCAGGATGAAGCCAACTGCTCTGGGAGCAAGGTGCCAGGGCGGAAGAGAGGGAAACCCGAGCAGGTAGTACTTAAAGGTAAAGGCAGAGCGGCCAAGCGCGACTACCTGGTTTGCGAACATGCGCCGCAGACCTGCGTGGCGCAGATAATAGGTGTTCAAGAACAAAAAGGCGCCGGCAAATCCCAGTAACAGGCTGACCTGGCACGGTAAGGCATCGCGCCAGGGGCGACGGCGCGCGTGATTTTCCCATGCTACAAAGGCCCCCAGGGCGAGCAAAGACAGAACGCGCGTCTGGGTGAAGAAGGAGGCAAGCGCGACAAGAATGCCCGCGGCCGCGAGGCGGGCCGGTGTCCTCCTGGCCAGCACGCTCAGGACTGCGCACATGATAAGGAGAGCGCTATACCAGTGGTGGGTGCCGTTCGCCATGGTGCCGAATACAAATACGCTGAAGATGGCGGACGTCAGGCAAGCCGAAGTGCGCGGCATTACTCGTGTGGCCACAACGTAGCAAACAAAGAATGCAGCCATTCCCAGCAATACAACTACGGCACTGGCAATCCAGGCACGCACTCCGAAGGCCCTAAAGAGTCCCAGGTAAATGAGGTCCGTGCCGGGCGGGGTGTACTGATAGAAGTCCGAATAAATCATTTCCCCATGCAGCATTCGCATCGCATTTACTACAAAGGTGATCTGGTCATCACGCTGCAAGACCGGCACAGCCGGGAGAACAAATGTCTGGAGATAGAGATACCCGCATACCGCCGGGGCAATCCAAGGCAGGATGTTGCGGTCGGCCCGGCGGGCAGGGCCGCCCTCCATCTTGGGGAGACCAGGTTGAGTTCGAGAGGCGAGGTGATTCGTTTGGCTAGCCGCGCACACACATGCCCATCCAACAATTTAAGACCGCGCCAAGCGGCAGAGGATACAGAACCTTTTAACTGTCTCCAGATGCAAAGCGGCCCGGAAATGAGCGTCCATGAACGCCCTGGCTCAGTGACTCCGAGACCAAGGCGGGCGCCAAAGTTCAGTTTTGCGGCAGGGCCGGCCTAAGGCATACTATCGGGCGCCCAGAACATGAGCACGCCCGAAAGAGCCGGTCCTGTCCCCTCCAAGGCTCGCGCTGAGCGCGCGCCAGAAACCTTCTTTAAGGCGCAAGAGCGCAACCGCCGTGCCACTTGGCGCATGTCCGCTCTCTGCGTGGTTGCGGCCTTCCTGATGGGCATTCCCCTAACCCTGGTGCTCACGCCGTTCTTCTACGCGGTCACCATGGCCACGGCTGAAGTGGTTAACTATTTTTCGCCGCTGCCGCCGGAGTTCTGGCAAACCAGCAGCGACCTGGCCAAGCTGGGATATCGAGTGGTGGACGCTGTTATCAACCAACGCGGGGTGTTGGATCCGGTGCAGTTGGCAGTTGTGGCGGCGCTGATATTCCTGCCCGGAATTGTGATTGCATTAACGCTGTGGGCGGGCATGTTGCTGCTGTTCCGGCATGGGGGAGTGGGCGGCACGCTGGCCAGCCTTAACGCGCGCGAGCCCAACCCAGGCGACCTGAAAGAGCTGCAACTGGCGGACGCGGTGCAGGAGATGGCGATTGCCGCCGGCCTGCCGGCACCGAAGGTGATGCTGATTGATTCGCCGGGCGCGAATGCGGCCGCCATCGGAACCTCGGCAGACGACGCGCACCTGGTGCTGTGCCGCCGCCTGCTCGATGACCTGAATCGCGAGCAACTGCAGGCGCTGATCGGGCACCTGGTTTCGTCGGTGGGCAACGGCGACTTGCGCATCGCCTTCACCGTGACCAGCGTCTTCGAAACCTGCGGCCTGATCGTGACCCTGATTAATGCGCCCTTTGGCAGGCAATCGCGCCACACGCTGTGGCGGATGCTGGGTTATGCCGTAAGGGGCGGGCCGGGCAAAGCCGCTGCCGCCGAAGAGGTGGCGGAACTTCTGGCGGACACGCTGGATATGGGTTCCACGGATATTGACCGCTTCTTTAATAGCGGCAGGCCGGGGGTGATTCGCAAATTCCTGCGCTTCATCTTCTTCCCCTTCCTGTTCACCAATGCGGCGGTGGAACTCACGCTGTGGTTTTTCCTGAATCTGCTCCTGGGGCCGTGCATGGCGCTGCTGTGGCGCACGCGGCGCTACCTGGCCGATGCCGGCGCGGTGGAATTTACGCGCAATCCTGACGCACTGGCCCGGGCATTGCAGCGGCTGAGCGAAGACTCGACGGCGATTGAGGGCGGTGAGTGGGCCGGCCATCTTTTTGTGGTGAACCCCAAGGGTGACTCGAGCTTGCGCGAGGCCGGACCGTCAGAAGAGCAGAAACGCAAGCTGACGGAGGCGTGGCGGGCCACGCAGAGCCTTCCTGGGAGCGCGAATCCGGCGCAAACTCCGCCGGCCACTCCCCCGGTCTCCAGGGACGAGTATTTGCAGATCCGCAAGCAGATGATGGCGACGGTGATGGCTGCTGCCACTGGCGATTCCGATGCTGCCTTGCGCATGCAGGCCTTCGCCCAAGCCATGGGCTCCCATGGCGAAGACCTCAAGAACATGCCCAACCTCAACGACCTGGTGCTCGCACAGCGGGGCGACCGCGCGGCCATGGCGCGGCTGCGTCTGTCGCACCAGGCGCGCCAGCAGCAGGACCAACCTCGTCGCCAGGGAAAAACCGGGCTGCAAAGCAAGAGCTTTCTGTCTTTCCATCCGCCGCTGAAAAAACGCGCCAAGCGGCTGCAACGCATGGGAGCGCACATCGCGGCGCCGGAGCGAAGCCGAAGCATCGCCCTCACTCTATTCACGACGGTGTTGTGGTTGATCATCGTGCCGCTTCTGGTCGTGGCGGGCGCTTTGATGCTGGTTGTGATTGCCATGATGATCGGGCTGAATCTGATCTTCCTGACGTTGTGGCTCACGGTGATCCACTGGGCTTTCGGGCAGGACTGGGTAGCGAACTTCAATGGCTTTATGAAATTTGTGAATGACGTGAGTGCGGCGATCAGCAAGATGAAGCGGTAAGGCAGACATTGCCAAATTCGCGAAGATTGTCAAAAAGGCAACCTTCCACGACAAAGCAAAAATATCGACACGTCATTCCGAGGGC
>DASSQB010000615.1:0-3328 GCA_035702725.1 Terriglobales bacterium
GGGCGCGGGCGAAGCGACCCCGCGCCGAGCGAAGGACCTCTGCTCTTCCGGCACCACCGGCGCGACCACAGGGAGTTCTCTCTATAAAAATGGAGTCTCCGTGTTTTTCCGCGTTTATCTGTGTTAATCCGCGGCGAATGAAGTTGGTTAGAAAGCCCAGCGTAGCAAGGTTGCGCCCACGGTAAAGCCTGCGCCCACTGAGGCCAGCATCACCAGATCGCCTTTCTTCAAATGGCCCTCCTGGCGCGCGGTCTCCATGGCCAGGGGAATCGTGCCCGCGGTGGTGTTGCCGTAGCGGTCAATGTTGATGATCACGCTTTCCTTGCGCAGGCCCAGGCGGTCGGCGGTAGCGGTAATGATGCGCTTGTTGGCCTGGTGCGGAATGAAAGCATCAATGTCGCTGCCCTTCAGGTTGTTGCGCGTCAGCACCCGCTCACAGACTTCTGCCATCTTGCGCACCGCATACTTGAACACGGCCTGGCCGTCCTGATGAACGTAGTGCATCTTCTTGTCTACGGTTTCATGGGTGGAAGGATGCAGGCTGCCGCCGCCCGGCATGTAAAGCGAGCAACCGCCCGCGCCATCCACCTCGTGCAGGAAATCAATAATGCCTTCGGAATCGCTGTTGGCCGGCTCCAGCAGCACCGCACCCGCGCCGTCGCCGAAGATCACGCAGGTGGCCCGGTCGGTGTAGTCAATGATGGACGACATCACGTCTGCGCCGATCACCAGCACGTTTTGGTGCGCACCCGTCATCACGAATTGGGCACCGGCTTGAAGCGCATAGACGAACGCTGAGCAGGCGGCGGAAAGGTCGAATCCCCAGGTGCCGGGAGCGCCCAGCTTGTGCTGCACCAGGCAGGCGGTGGAGGGAAAGAACATATCGGGCGTGACCGTAGCTACGATGATGGCGCCAATGTCCTTTGGCGCAAGGCCGCGCTGCGCCAGCGCCTTGCGTGCCGCCTCCACGGCCAGGTCGCTGGTGGCCATTCCCTTTTCCACCAGGTGGCGCTCGCGAATGCCGGTGCGCTCCATGATCCACTCATCGCTGGTGTCCACCATCTTTTCCAGGTCTTTGTTGCTCAGGATGCGTGGAGGCACATAGGTGCCCAACGCGGTAATTTTCGCCCGCTGCAGATTGCTCAATGAGTTCTCCCGATACAAAAGAAGTATTTTGAGGGATGGAGGGCGGGGTTGTCTAACACGAATTCCCAACCACTCACCACAAAGGACACGAAAGAAAGCAGAGGAATCTTCTTAAAAACCCTTCCTGCCCTTTGTGGTGAAGAATTGGAACGACGCGGTGTGTCGCCGGGAACTGCTAGAATAGAGCCCGTCAGGCATCGGTCCCGCGCGACGCAATCCCGCCAACCCCGCCAGGTCCGGAAGGAAGCAACGGTAACGGGCTCGTGCGTGTGCAGTGGGTTCCCGGTGCCTGGCTTTTTAGCTAAATAGCCAGCTACTCTGAGGCGCCGGTGCAGGTATCGGAAATTTTGCTGATGCCGGCGACGGTCAAGAGGTGCTCCGGGCGGCTGAAGCTGCTGGCGGTCTGCCTCTCCTTGGACGGGATGCGCTCGTCTTCTTTTCCCGTCACTTCCACCTGCTGGCCGTCAAAGCCGCTCAAAGATTTGTCCTGACCGATAAGTCGGTAAACGATGTGATTGTCGTCCACCAGCCGATACTGGCCGGCAGATCCGGTGAGGCAGCCGCGAACCGAGGCTTGGGGCGCGTTCACGGGAGGAGTGTTCTGCTTTTGCGCAGAGCTGCAAAGTGCCATCAGTGCAACGGTCGCGGAGAGCAGAAATATGTTTCTCATGGCCAATTTATCCGTCCAATAAGATTAGACACTCTGTTCCGGAGTTGCAAGGGTGTAGGGTGGTGCAATTTAGTCGTATGACGATACTTAGATTGCCGGGACGCCCAACGTCCCCACAGGGCCGGCATGAGAGTAGCCCGCCACTTCAGTGGCAGGTAGGCAGCTTCAGATGTCGTGCCTACTTTCAGTCGTCCCTAACGGGACTCTGGTGCCGTCACGCCACTCTCCCGCCAGTGAACTGGCGGGCTAATCTCATCCGGTCCTTTCGAGACCGGTCAACTGAAACTGCTCCGGAAAAAATCAAACAACCTGAGAAAACTGCGGTGAACGTGATCGTGGCAACAATTCTATTATTCGAAGCGTAACGCTTCGATGGGGTCGAGACGGGCCGCCTTGCGCGCCGGGTAGAAGCCGAAAAATACGCCCACCCCGGCGGAGAAGATCACCGCTGCCACAATGGCCACCGGCGAAACCAGCACCGCCCAGCCCAGCAGCTTGCTGATGATGAGCGACGAGCCTACGCCGAAGAAGATGCCGGCGGCCCCGCCCATCAGGCTCAGCACCACCGCTTCAATCAGGAACTGGCGCTGCACATCCTCTTCCGTAGCGCCAATGGCCATGCGCACGCCAATTTCGCGCGTGCGCTCGGTCACCGAGACCAACATGATGTTCATAATCCCGATGCCGCCCACGATCAGTGAGACCCCCGCAATCGAAGCCAGCAGCATGGTCATGACGCGCGAAGACTGGTCGGCGAGCTGGGCCACGTCGGCCAGGTTGCGCACCATGAAGTCGTCATCAGCGCCCGACCGGATGCGGTGCCGGTCGCGCAGCAGCGCCGTGATTTCCTCCTGCGCCGCGTAGGTGGCGTCCTTGGAAACGGCGGATACCACTATGTAGCGCAGCCAGGGCTCACCCGTCAGCTTCTTCTGCAGCGTCGTGATGGGCACGAAGATGACGTCGTCCTGGTCCTGCCCCATGGCTGCCGACTGCCCCTTGGCGGTGAGCACGCCCACTACCTTGAAGGGCAGGTTGGAAATGCGCACCGTCTGCCCGATGGGGTCCTGGGCGCCGAACAGGTTCTGGCCCACGGTGGCGCCGATAACGGCCACATCGGCAGCAGAATTCACATCGCCTTCCGTAAATGAAACGCCTTCCTGCATCGGCCAGGAGCGGATATCGAAATATTGCGGCTCTGTGCCCTGGACATTGGTGAACCAATTGTCGGCGCCAAAGACCACCTGCGCGGTCGTCTGGCTGCCGGGAGCGGCTTCCTTCACCGCCGGAGCCTGCTGCACGATGGCCTTCATGTCGTCGTAAACCAGGGTTTTGGTCTGGCCCCAGCCCAGGCGCAGGCCGCCACGGTTCACGGTGCCGCTGGAGACGAACAGCATGTTGGAGCCCATGGCGGAAATCTGGTCCTGCACCTGCTGGCTGGCGCCCTGGCCTACTCCCACCATGGCGATGACCGCCCCCACGCCGATGATGATGCCCAGCATGGTCAGCGCGGAG
>DASSQB010000616.1:0-12443 GCA_035702725.1 Terriglobales bacterium
CGGAATTCCCCGGGCAGCGGGTCATCATTGGCGGACATCTCGATTCCTGGGATTTGGGCCAGGGAGCGCTGGACAACGGCACCGGCGCCATGGCCGTGCTGGAAGCGGCGCGCGCCCTGAAAGCCATGGACTGGCGGCCCAAGCGCACCATCACCTTTATTCTCTTCACCGGCGAGGAGCAGGGCGGAATCGGCGCTGAAACGTTCCTCAAGAACCATGCAGCCGAAATTCCCGGCATGGACGGCGTGCTCATTCACGATACCGGCACGGGCAAAGTGTTCAGCATCGCCCTGGAAGACGAGTACGAAACCGCTCCGCTGATGACCGAGATTTACCGGCCACTTCAGGAGGTGTTCGACCTCCGCCCACTGAGCACCCGGGTCTTCGTCGCCTCCGACCATGTGCCCTTTATGAAGGCGGGTGTGCCGGGATACTTCTGCGTGCAAGAAGCGGCCCACTATGGCCAAGCCCACCATAGCCAGGCCGACACCTTCGATAAGGTCATTCCCGATGAGGTCAACGAAGGAGCTGCCCTGCTGGCGGCATGGGCATGGAATGTGTCAGAAATGCCACAGGCGTTGCCGCACCACGCCGCAAGTGCTTCCAACAACATGTTTTAGGGCAGCCGAGGGGCGCTGGGGCCCATGCCGATTTCGGGAGGGTGTTCCGAAATGGCACCGCGGTGCTATTCCGCACTCCTCCCGGCCTTGCTATGCTTCAGCTACCATTCGGGCGTCATTTCCTCCTAAATCCCCTCGCCCCACGCAGGAAGTATGACTAATCCATTACGTAAACTCTGGCGAGCGGCTAAACCCTCTAAAGCCAGCGGTAAGATGGGTTTAGAAGGCAAGCCGGCAGGCAATGTACTGCATTTGGGCGAGCGGCGACTGGTGAAGCGCCAATTCCACCCCCTGCCGGCCACACTGCGCTACGGCATAGCCGCCTCCGAGACGCCGGTGCGCATTCATGACTTCAGCGACAAAGGTCTGTGTTTCCGCGGTGAAGCGCGCCTCCCCATAGGAGCAGCGGTGGAGATTACCACTACCCTGCCACAGAAGCCGGATGTGGGCGGCCGCAAAGTCCGCTATCTCGCGCATGTGGTGCGCGTAACCCGGGAGCCAGGCAAGTTCGTTACTGCTGTCCTGATCTTCAGCTGCGAAACTTTGGCCAAGGAAAATCGCGAAAAGATTGCCGCTGAATCGCCCGCAAGTGCAGGCGTCAAGGCGAGCACAGGCGCGAAGACGGAAGCGCGCTCCAAGCCGGCCACCAGCACACCGCGCCGGCAGACAGCGGCGGAGCCGGCGGCGCAGGACTGCCGCCAGTTCTCCCGCTACCACTGCGCCAGCCAAGTGCAATTCCGCGCCACCGACGATGGCGTAATCGCGTCCGGCGAAGTGAGCGATCTCAGCCTCAGCGGCTGCTATGTTCAGACCTCCCAGCCCTGCCCGGTGGGCGCCAGCGTGGAAATCGTGGTGCAGGCAGGTAGAGCGCGCATTTATAGCCAAGCCCGGGTCAAGTCCGTAAGGGCAAACCAGGGTATGGCAGTAGAGTTCGTGGGTGATCTGGCGCAGCGCCTGCAGCGGCTTCCGCGCTTCGTGCAGATGGTTTCGGGGCGGCCGCAGAACAAAGGGCACAACTGAACCAGCCGCCTGTCTGCCGGGAGCCGGGCAAGCTAGTTAGCCAGGCAGCTAGATATCGTACTTCTTCATCAGGTGGCGGAAAGAGCGGTAGGAAAGCTTGAGCATTTCTGCGGCGCGGGTCTGCACGCCGTTGGACTGGTGCAAAGCGGACTGCAGGAGAGCGCGCTCAATGTTGGCCACGTAGTTTTCCATGTCCAGGCCATCCGCCGGCAATGACTCGCCGAAGCCGTTCGCTCCGGCAACAGCCACCGTAGTGCTCGAACCGGCGCCCGCGGCCGCGGCTGCTGCTTTCGCCTTGGGGCGCTCCGCCGGCAATTCCACGCGCAACTCGTTGCCGGTTTCCAGCGCAACGGCACGCTCAATGGCATTTTCCAGTTGGCGCACGTTGCCCGGCCACTCGTAGCCAGCCAGGGTCGGCAGAGAATTCGCGTCAATGCGCAGAATACTTTTCCCTGCTGCCGGCGAATATTTCTTAAGGAAATGATTGGCCAGCAGCGGAATGTCTTCCGGGCGCTCGCGCAAAGGCGCAACCTTCACCGGAATCACGCTGAGCCGGTAGTAAAGATCTTCGCGGAAGGCGTTCTCGCTCACCAGCTTGTCCAGGTCGCGGTTGGTGGCGGAGATAACCCGCACATCAATGGGAATTTCAGTGGTTCCACCGACCGGGCGAATGGACCGCTCCTGCAGGACGCGCAGCAGCTTGACCTGCATGGCCATGGTCATCTCGCTGATTTCATCCAGGAAGATGGTGCCGCCGTCGGCTACTTCGAAGAGGCCGCGCTTGTTCTGCGCCGCGCCGGTAAAGGCCCCTTTGACATAGCCGAACAGCTCGCTTTCCAGCAGAGTTTCCGGGAAAGCGCCGCAGTTGACGGAGACAAACGGCTCGCTGGCGCGCGGCGAGCACACATGGGCCGCCCGCGCCACCAGTTCCTTGCCGGTGCCGCTTTCGCCGTAAATCAGGATGCTGCTGCTGGTGGAAGCCACGGTGCGAATCGTTTGCTTGAGCTTTTCCATGGCCGGGCTGACGCCCACGATGTTGTCCAGCGAGTTGCGGGCGGCGGCATCGCGACGATAGGCAAAGTTCTGCCGCCGCAGCGAAACCTGCTGCAGCGCCTGGGCGATGGCCAGCCGCACTTCGTCCATCAGGCCCGGGCCTTTGCGGATGTAATCGAATGCGCCCCCGGCTTTGACTGCCTGGATGGCGGCCTCGAAATCGTCCACCGCGGTGATGAGGATGACGGCCGAGTCGGGCGAAACGCGATGGGCGTGGCGCAGCACCTCGATGCCATCAATGGTCGGCATCTTGATGTCGGTTACGATGACGTCGTAGAGCGCGCCATCAATTTTTTTGCGGGCGGCGTCGCCGGAATTCACCGTCTCGACACGATGGCCTTCACGGCGCAGGGCGATATCCAGCACTTCACAAATGGAGCGTTCGTCGTCGCAGACCAGGATGTTACCCATGGCTCGGCCCTCCTCCCGCGCCGGCCGCCAGCGCAGTTGCGGCGGTTAAGAGCGCTCTTTCCTCGTTATCCTCCGGCTCCGCCGCTTCTGTCGCCACGTCCGGGCGCCGCAGCTGCAGGGAGAACACACTTCCCTGCCCAGGAACGGAACGCACCATGATTTTGCCCTCGTGGGCCTGCACGATCTGGTACACGATGGCCAACCCCAGCCCGGTACCCCCTTCGAAGTGTCCCTGGAAGGGCTCGAAAATCTTCTCCATCTGTTGCTGGCTCAGGCCGTGGCCGTTATCGGCAAAGCTGATTACCCAGTTGGGACCGACTCCCTTGAGAGCGGCGTGAAGCGAGCCGCCATGAGGCATAGCGCGCAGCGCGTTGCTGCACAAATTCCAGAACACCTGCTTGATCTTGTCGCCATCTACCAGCGCCGGGGCGTGTTGCACCTCAATTTTGCGAATGATCTCAATCCGGGCAGCTTCGGGAGGAGCGCTGTTTTCGATCAGGGTCAGCGTGTCCTCCAGAAGCGGAATCAGGTCCTGGCGCTGGAAGTCATAGCGCTTCTCGCGGGCATAGGCGAGAAAGTCGGAAATGATGTTATTCAGGCGTTCCGATTCGCGGGTCACAATCTGCACCAGCGCCCGCTGGTCTTCGGTGAGGGTGGAAATGCCCTCCAGCACGCTCACCGAGCCGGCAATGGAGGAGAGCGGGTTGCGAATCTCGTGGGCAATGGCGGCGGCCAGCCTGCCCACCGCGGCCAGCCGGTCGCGCAAGCGTACTTCCCGCTCCAGGCGCCGTATTTCTGTCAGGTCATCGAAGGTGTACACCCAGCCCAGGCTGCCGCGCTCGGGCACCACCAGGGGCGAAGCAATCACGCTGAAAGTCCGAATTTCGCCGGTAGCGGTGCGGTAGCGTACCTCGGCGTGCGCCGGGCTGCTGGTGGGGGCGGGCAAAGGATCAACGAAAAGCTGAGCCACCGGTTTACCCAGCAGGTCGGACTCACCTTTTTCCAGAAAAGTCTGACTGGCGGGATTGGCGAGCGTGATGCGGCCTTCCAGGTCGGCGGTGAGCAAGCCGCCACTGATGGAGCGGATTACATTTTCATGCAGCGCCTGCAGGTTCTCCAGGGCGCCGCTGGTGTCGTGCAGTTGCACGTCCACCTGGCGCAAGCGCGCGGCCAGGCGCCCGGCCAGGTAGGCGATGGCCAGGTAAGCGAACAGATTAATCAACAGCAGAGCAAAAAGGATTTTGAAATTGGCGCGGCTGGGCGAGTAGGAATGAATGATGCCAAAAAATTCCAGCTCCACCACCGCCCCGTAAAGCACGAAGGCCAAAGCCGCCGTGAGGTAGGCCCATAGCTGCGGCAGCAGGATGCAAGCCACCACGATGATGAGCGGGTAAAGAAAATTGAATGAACTGTCAATGCCCCCGCTGACATAAACCATCCCCGTGGCCAGCGCCAGGTCGGTGAGCACCTGCAGAACAGCTTGCGCCCGTTGCTCTTTCCAAAACGAGTGCAGCACGATGTGAAATACAGAAAGCGTGTACCAGAGCAGGATCAGGCTGATAAATTCCCGCTCCGGCAGCTGAGTGGGGGTGAGGCGGGTGATGGACAGCTCGATCCCCACCAGGAAGGTGATGATGAGGACGCGAACCTTGACCAGCCAACCCAGCCAGGAGCGCTCGTCGAATGTAATTTCCGCAGCCATTACCTTTCCTGGCGGCACGCGAGCGCGTCGCCCCTGGTTCTAGCCGGCCAGCTTGGCAATCATCGAGAACAGCGGCATGTACAGCGAAATGACGATGCCGCCCACGGCGACGCCCAGGATGCCGATGATGATGGGCTCCAGCAGGGCCAGCATGTCTTTGGTGGCCGCGTCAACCTCGTCCTCGTAGAAGTCGGCAATCTTCTGCAGCATGGCATCCATGGCGCCGGTGGCTTCACCCACGCCGATCATCTGCGAAACCATGTTGGGAAAGACGCCGCATTCTTTCAGGGGGTCCACGATGGTGCGGCCTTCTTCAATCGCCTTGCGCACTTTCATCAGGGCCTGCTCGAGCACGGCATTGCCGGAAGTGCGGGCGGTGATGGCCAAGCCTTCCAGAATGGGAACGCCGGAGGTAATCAGCGTGCCCAGGGTGCGGGTAAAGCGCGCCACCGCAATCTTGCGCAACAGGTTGCCGACAACCGGCATTTTGAGGAGGGCGGCATCGATCGTGTATTTGCCCTTGGGGTGCTTGTTGACTTGCTTGAGCCCGAACACCAGGCCCACGCAGCCGGCTATAACGATCCACCAGAAGTGGCCGACGAAGGCGCTCAGGCCCATGACGATGCGGGTAGGCAGCGGCAGGGCGACGCCCAGGCCGGCAAACAGGTTGGCAAATATGGGCACCACCCATTTGAGCAGCGCCGCTACGATCAGAATGGCGATGCTGATAACGGACACCGGGTAGATGAGCGCCGATTTCACAGCCGAGCGCAACTTCACCGCTTTTTCCACGTATTGCGCCAGGCGCTGCAGAATGGTGTCGAGAATACCGCCGGTTTCGCCGGCTTCGATCATGTTGGTGCTCAGGTCGTCAAAAACCTTGGGAAAGCCGCGCATGGCGTTGGCCAGCGTGGCGCCGCTCTCCACCGAACTGCGCACGCCGGTGAGGCACTTCTGAAACGAAGGGTTCTCCTGGTTGGCGGCCAGAATTTCCAGGCACTGCACCAGGGGCAGACCGGCGTCAATCATCACGGAGAACTGGCGGAAGAAAATCGCGATTTCCTTGGTTTTGACCTTGCCCGAACCGAAAGTGGGCAGGGCGAATTCCTTGCCTTTTTCCTTGATGGCGCGGGGCGTGATGCGCTCACGGCGCAACTGCGCCGCCAGCATTTCCTTGCTGCCCGCCGCCCGTTCGCCCGCTACTTTTTCGCCGGCGGCGTTCTTGCCACTGAATGTGAAGACTGGCATGGTCTACCCCTCATCCTTCCGTTGAACTTTTCCGGGCCGCACCCGCCGGCGCCGGTTCAAACCCTTTCTCAGTGCTTGCCGGGAGCAGTCGCTTTCATGGCCTGCGCCCCGGCCGTGGTGCGGTTCAGCAGCCCCGCGCCGCGGTTGATCATTTCCTGCAGCTCCTCCGGCAGGCTGGAGCGCTGCAACGCCGTTTCCAGCGAAATCTGCCGGTTGGCGTAGGCGGTGGCCAGCGCCTGGTTGAAAGTCTGCATTCCGAACTTTTCCTGGCCGGACTGCATGGCCGAATAAATCTGATGAATCTTGTCTTCGCGGATCAGGTTGCGGATGGCCGGGTTGGGCACCAGGATTTCCATGGCCATGGCGCGTCCCTGGCCGTCCATTTTCTGCAGCAGGCTCTGACACAAAATCCCTTCCAGCACCAGCGAGAGCTGGGCTCGGATCTGCGGTTGCTGGTGGGCGGGAAACACGTCAATGATGCGGTTGATGGTGGAGGACGCGGTGTTGGTGTGCAGGGTGCCGAAGGTCAGGTGACCGGTTTCGGCAATGCGCAGCGCCGATTCAATGGTCTCCAGGTCGCGCATTTCACCGATCAGCACCACGTCCGGGTCTTCGCGCAGCGCCGCCCGCAGCGCGTCGGTGAACGACTTGGTATCGGAGTGCACCTCGCGCTGGTTCACCAGGCAGTTCTTGTTCTGGTGCACGAACTCGATGGGGTCCTCGATGGTCAGAATGTGCTCGTGGCGCTCGCTGTTGATCTTGTCAATCATCGCCGCCAGGGTGGTGGATTTGCCAGAGCCGGTGGGCCCCGTCACCAGCACCAGGCCGCGGGGCTTGTCGCACAGCTTGGAGACCACCGCCGGCAGCCCCAGCTGGTTGAACGACTTGATCTCGAAAGGAATTACGCGGAAAACCGCGCCGGTGGCGCCGCGCTGGTTGAAGCAGTTGGCGCGGAAGCGGGCCAAGCCCTTCAAGCCGAAGGAGAAGTCGAGTTCCAGGTTTTCCTCGAAGCGGTGCTTCTGCGCGTCGGTCATGACGCTGTAGGCGAGCTGCTTGGTGTCGGCGGGCGAAAGCGGTGGCAGGTCCAGCGGGCGCAGGCTGCCATGCACGCGCACCTGGGGCGGCGAGTTGGTGGTGATGTGCAGGTCGCTGCCGCTCATCTCCAGCATTCGTTTCAACAGTTCGCTTAGGGTCAGTGCCATGAGTCCGTTTTCCCTTCCCGTTAGTGAATGGTTTCGCGAGCTACTTCTTCCAAGGTGGTGACGCCCTGCATTACCTTCACCAGGCCGCTGCGCCGCAGCGTCAGCATGCCCCGTTCTATGGCCTTCTTCTTCAGCTCCAGGGAGGAGGCTCCGACGAGGATGAGGTCCTTAATCTCGTCGTCCACTTCCATCACCTCGTACAAACCGCAGCGCCCCTTGTAGCCGGTGTTGTTGCAGGTATTGCAGCCCTTGCCTTTCTTGATCTTTACGGTCTTAACTTCCTGGGGAGTGAAACCCTCTTCCAGCAGAGTCTGCTGGGGAACCTCCATCACCTCGGCGCATTCGCTGCAAATGCGGCGCACCAGGCGCTGGGCGCAGATCAGGTGGACAGCCGTGGCCACCAGGAAGGGCTCAATGCCCATGTTCATCAGGCGGGTGATGGTTTCCGGCGCGCCGTTAGTGTGCAAGGTGGAGAGCACCAGGTGGCCGGTGAGCGCCGCCTTGATGGCAATTTCGGCGGTCTCAAAGTCGCGAATCTCGCCCACCAGAATGATGTTTGGGTCCTGCCGCAGGAAGGCGCGCAGGGCGGCGGCGAAGTTCAACCCAATCTGCTCCTTCATCTGCACCTGGTTGACGCCGCCGAGCTGGAACTCCACCGGGTCTTCCGCGGTCATGATGTTGGTTTCCGGCGTGTTCAGGCGGGCGATAGAGGAATAGAGCGTGTTGGTTTTGCCTGAGCCCGTGGGCCCGGTGACCAGCACCATGCCGTACGGTTTGAGAATGGCTTTTTCAAACTTGACCAGCGACTCCGACTCGAAGCCCAGCTTGGTCATATCCAGGCGCAGGTTTTCCTTGTCCAGGAGCCGGAGCACGATCTTCTCGCCCCACAATGTGGGCAGGGTGCTGACGCGGAAATCCAGGGTCTTCTTCTTGCCCGCCAGGTTGATCTTCAGCATGATGCGGCCGTCCTGCGGCAGCCGCTTCTCGCTGATGTCCAGCTTGGCCATGATCTTCACGCGCGAGGTGATGGCGTCCTTCAGCTTGATGGGCGGCGACATGATGCTCTGCAGCACGCCGTCAATGCGGAAGCGCACGCGGAACTCTTTCTCGTAGGGTTCCATGTGGATGTCGCTGGCGCCGCGCTTGACCGCGTCGGTGAGGATGATGTTCACCAGCTTGACGATGGGAGCTTCGTCGGCCGCGCGCTCCAGGTCGGCCAGGTCCATTTCTTCCTGTTCCGCCTGCAGCTCGACATCGGCATCGCCCAGCTCCGCCATGGACTGCATCACTTCGTCGAGCTCTTGCTGCTGGTTTTCGCCGTAGGCCTTCTCGATGCCTGTGGCGATCGCCGCCTCAGATGCCACTACCGGCTCGATGTTGAAGCCGGTCATGAACTTAATGTCGTCCATGGCGAACACGTTGGTGGGGTCCACCATGGCGATGGTCAGCGAAGCGCCAACGCGACTGAGGGGCAGGATCTGGTAGCGCTTGGCCGTTTCCACCGGTACCAGCTTCACCACCGCAGGATCAATCTCGAAGTAGGACAGGTTGATGGCAGGAACGCCGTACTGCTTGGAAAGAAAATTGGTTACATCTTCATCGCTCATGACGCCGAGCTTGACCAGAGCAGTGCCCAGGCGGCAGTTCTCTTCCTTCTGCTTCTTGATGGCCTGGTCCAACTGCTCCGGGGTGATGATCTTCTCTTTGACGAGAAGGTCGCCCAGCCTCTGAGACATACGGCGGTGCTCCTATTCGCAGGAACGCAGTTTTAGTTGGAGCGCACCTTTCGCGGGGGACGAACGGCGCCACTCTTGGGGGAGTTTCGCTTGCTGCTTAGGGGAGATTGCAGCCTAGTTTTCTATGACAGAAATTGTCAATCCGGAACGGTATAGAGCCAAGTAACTTTAGTACTTTGTTGGGGGCCACTGTGCAGGCAAAGGTACAGCGACCAAAAGCGTAGCCACGGGGTTGACGTGGGGGAATCTTGCTGCGCTGAGGAAGTCCTACTGGCTGAAGCAGCATGCTGGCTCAGCTCTTGCGACGGTGCCGAGTGTTAGGCTTGGCACTTTTGCGTTTTCGGCCCGGGGAGGGCCATTCGTGCTTCGCCATGTCAACGCGGGTGCCCCGGAACTCCACACCTTCCCCCTGCAACCGGAAGCGCTGTTCCAGGCCGGACTCGCCGGGCAGCAGAATGCGCCCGCCCGCGCCGACAACGCGGTGCCAGGGCAAACCATTGGCGTCGCCGGAACGCAGCGCCCAGACTACCTGGCGCGAGGCGCCAGGATAGCCGGCCAGCCGCGCCACGCCTCCATAACTGCACACCTTTCCCCGAGGAATCTTGCGCACGATAGCCAGCAGCTTCTTGAACATGGTTTCCTTACCGGTACATCACCAGGCCCAGGCCGGCGATGCACAACATAATACCCAGCGCGCTGCGGCTGCTGAGGTGCTCGCGGAAAAATACCAGCCCTATGGCCATCAGAAGCAGTGCGGTAGACACGTTGGCAATCAGAGATGCCACGCTGATTCGCCAGCCGGCCCGGTAGGCCACAACGAATCCCAACTCGATGCCCACAATGCCCACGCCCACCGCGACGCTGGCCCAGTTCAGGCTCTTCCACGAAGCACGTAGCGAATTGCCGGGATAAAACGGCAGGATCAGCAGCGACACGACCAGAGCGGTCACGTAGTTCACTGTGACGGACAGCAGGGGATTGACTTGGGGAGAAACGGATTTTTGCGCGATGTGATAAAACGTGGTCGAGCCTATGGTGAGCAGCAGCGGCAGGTAAAAGATCACGCACCCGAATCTAACACCGGCATGGTTCGGCATCCAGAGGCGCGGCGCAAATTAAAAGGAGCGGCCATACCGCGCCACTCCCGAGAACTTCCCACCCAGCCTAGGCTACGGCTGCTTTCCCGAATGCCTTGATGGCTTTCTCCTGGTTATCGTAGACGTCGAACACCGTGAGCAGCTTGGTCACTTGCAGCAAGTCTCCCACCCGCTGCGTCAGGTTTGCCAGCTTAATGGCGCCGCCGGCATTGCGCGCCGTAGTGTATAGCCCAACCAGCGTGCCCAGGCCGCCGCTGTCTATATAGGTAACGCCGCCCAGGTTCAGCACAATCTGCTTTTTACCTGCGGCCACCAGGTCTTTCACTTGCTCGCGGAGCGCCGCCGCTTCGTCCCCAAACACGATGCGGCCGCTGCATTCCAGAACGGTAACGCCTTCTACCACGTGGGTAGCGATTTTCAATTGCATAACACTCCTCCCAGACCCCAAACTCGCCTGCAAGGGTAGCGCCAAGGGCTACCGTCCCGCAAGGACCAAAGGCTTTTTATTTCTGCAATTTTGGGCGGATAACCTCAAGCTGGCGGCCCAATTTCAGCACGTATGCGCTTCTGCCAAGCCTGGCGGTTTCAGCCGGCAGAGAAGGCTTTCGGGCATGCAGAATCGGTTATCCCCATCACGTATAATCGAGTTTTCTCCCCTATGGCCTACCAGGTCCTGGCGCGCAAGTACCGTCCGCAACGCTTCGCCGACGTAATCGGACAGGAGCACGTCACCCGCACCTTAAAGAATGCCATCGAGCAGCAGCGTATCGCCCACGGTTACATTTTCAGCGGCCACCGCGGCATCGGCAAGACCACCGTGGCCCGCATCCTGGCCATGGCCCTGAACTGCCGCTCGGCCGACCATCCCGTTCCCGAACCCTGCGGAGTTTGCGAGTCCTGCACCGAGATTCGCGCTGGCAACTCGGTGGACGTGATCGAAATTGACGCCGCTACCAACCGGGGCATTGACGAGATCCGCGAACTGCGCGATGCCGCCCGCTATCGCCCCGCCCGCGACCGTTTCAAAATCTGGATTCTCGACGAAGCCCACCAGATTACCGACGCCGCCTTCAATGCCCTGCTCAAAACCTTAGAGGAGCCGCCGGGCCACGTGATTTTCATGCTGGCCACCACCCAGCCCGAGGACATTCCGCAAACCATCCGCTCACGCTGCCAGCACTTCAGTTTTCATGCGGTGCGCTTTGACGATATTCTCGGTCAGCTAAGCGATATCGCTGGGCGGGAAAACATCAAGGCTGAGCCGGACGCCCTGGCCCTACTGGCAGAGGTGGGCGACGGCTCCATGCGCGACGCGCTTTCCATACTCGACCAGGCGATTGCCTGCTGTGGCGAGACCCTGACCGCGCAAGTGGTGCGCCAGCTTGTGGGCACTGTGCCTTCCACCACGCTGGAGCAGATGATGCAGGCGGTGGAGCGTGGCTCCAGCGAGGAAGTGCTGCGGCTGGCCGATAAGCTGATCAGCGAAGGGCAGAACCCCATTCATTTTGCGCGGCAAATGGTCCGCTTCCTGCGCAATGCCATTGTGGCCAAGGTGGCGGGCGGCGATTCGGAGCTGTTACAGATTTCCTCCGATGAACGCCAGCGAGTGGCGCGGGTGGCCGAACCCTTCACCGAGGAAGACCTGGCACGGTATCTGCAGATCATGCTGCGCACACACAGCGAGCTCGGCTACAAGCAAGAGCAGCGATTTCACCTGGAACTTGGCCTGCTGAAGATGGCCCATGCCTCGCGCCTGCTTCCGCTGGAGCAACTGCTAAGCGAGGCAGGCGCCGCCGAGAGTGGCCTCCCTGCGAGCAGGCCGCGTCCGTCGGCTGCTGCTCCGGGAGCGGAAATGCCGCTTAGCACCGAACCGTTTGCTTCGCGCCCGGGCCGGCTATCCCCCTTCAATGCTGATACAGCGCGGAAAAGCGGTGGCTCAGGTTCCAAATTGTCGGGCGATGACAAGACGCTCGTGGCCGCCGGCGCTTCCGTGGTCATGGGTGCGGCCGCCCCGGCGATTGCAGCAGAGAACGACGACGCGCCGGAACCAGGGGTGCCGGTCAGACCGCAGGCGGACGCCTCAACTCCTGACCAGCTGCGTGCCGCTGTTGTCGGCGCGCTGGAGAATGGCGGCCATCGCACGCTTGCGTACATGCTGGACGCGGCCGAGTGGTCATTGCAGGGGAATGAGTTGGCCGTAAAGGTGAGCGCCGCGCCCAGCGTGGTGGATATGGCTTTTGGCGCCGAGCCTAAGAAGATCGCCAGCGCAGCGGCCAGTGGCGCTGCCGGACGTCCGCTGAAGGTTGCGGTAACAGGCGGAGCAGCAGGAAACGGGATGGCCAAGCCGCGTCCCG